>CALXEY010000007.1 GCA_944387455.1 uncultured Clostridia bacterium | reverse complement strand
GTTCCACCACCTGATGCAACAGAGAAGTATTTTTTACCTGCTTCAATTCTTTCTTTCTTATATGTACCTGCAACTGGGTGTTGGAATCTTGTTGGGTTTGTTGAATTTCCTGTAATAGAAACGTCAACATCTTCAAGCCACATAATTGCAACACCTTCTCTTACATCATTTGCTCCATAACATTTAACTTCTGATCTTTCTCCGTCAGAATATTTAATTTCTTCTACTACATTTACTTTTCCTGTAAAATAATCAAAATCTGTTTTTACATAAGTAAAACCATTTATTCTTGAAATTACTTGTGCTGCATCTTTTCCAAGTCCATTTAATATAACTCTTAAAGGTGTTTTTCTTACTTTATTTGCTGATTTTGCAATACCAATTGCACCTTCTGCTGCTGCAAAACTCTCGTGTCCTGCTAAAAATGCAAAACATTTTGTATCTTCTGATAGTAACATAGATGCTAAATTTCCATGTCCTAAACCTACTTTTCTATCATCTGCAACAGAACCAGGAATACAAAATGCTTGTAAACCTTCTCCAATTGCTTTCGCTGCATCAGCTGCTTTTGTACAACCTTTTTTAATTGCAATTGCTGCACCTAAAGTATATGCCCAAGCTGCATTTTCAAAACAAATTGGTTGAACTCCTTTTACAATTTCATAAGGGTTAAAACCTTTATCTGTACATATTTTTAATGCGTCTTCAAAATCTTTTATTCCATATTTTTCCATAACTGGTTTTATTTGATTTATTCTTCTTTCATAACTTTCAAATGTTACTGCCATTTTATTTCCTCCTAATTATCATTTTTATTTTTAAGATGTGTCCCGAATGCGACTAAAAGGTCGCAAAGGAAACGTCCCTATTGTTCCCTTGGGTCTATCTTCTTTACTGCTTCATCAAATCTTCCATATGTTCCTGTTGCTTTTTCTATTGCTTCCATTGGGTCTATTCCTTTTTTTATACTATCCATCATTTTTCCTGTATGTACATATTTATATCCTATTATTTGGTCATCTTTATCTAAACCTAATTCTAAGATATAACCTTCTGTTAATTGTAAATATCTTGGTCCTTTTAATGTACTTGAATAGATTGTTCCTACTTGTGATGTGTGTCCTTTTCCTAAGTCTTCAAGTCCTGCTCCTACTGGAAGTCCTCCTTCTGAAAATGCTGTTTGGCTTCTTCCATATACTATTTGTAAGAATAATTCTCTCATTGCTGTATTTATTGCATCACATACTAAGTCTGTATTTAATGCTTCTAATATTGTTTTTCCTGTTAGTATTTCTCCTGCCATTGCTGCTGAGTGTGTCATACCTGAACACCCTATTGTTTCTACTAATGCTTCTTGTATTATTCCGTCTTTTATATTTAATGTTAATTTACAAGCTCCTTGTTGTGGTGCACACCATCCTATACCGTGTGTTAACCCTGATATATCTTTTATTTCTTTTGCTTTTACCCATTTACCTTCTTCTGGTATTGGTGCTGGTCCGTGGTCTACTCCTTTACGAACATAGCACATTTCTTCTAATTCTTTTGAATAAGTCATTTTAATTGCTCCTTTCATTTTTTGTTTTCTTTTTATTTTTAGTATTTTATTTATAATATTTTAGGTAAAAACCTAAACTTAATAACATATTTTTTATATCATTTTTTACTTTTTATTTTTCTTTATGTTTTTTTGCTTTTAAATACTATTATTATTTTTCTTTCTATGTTGTTCTTCATATTTTCTTATTTGTTCTTCAGATAATAATAATTGGTTTTTTCTTTTTGTTTGTGGTTTATTTTCTTTATTTACATTTATACCTTTATCAATATGTGTTTCACCACTTTTTTCTTTTTGTATTTTCATTTCTTCTCTATCTATATATTCTTCCTGATTATCTCTATTTCTAACATTATTATTATCTTCATTTACTTCATCTGTATTATATGCTACTTTATTTTCTATATCACTTATATATATACCTGTTTCGTATGTTTCTTTTCTTCTTAGAATCTGAGCTGTTTGTAAATATCTTTTTAGTATTTCTCTATCTTTTTTATTTACTTGTTCTTCTCCTATTCCAAGATATTCATATCTCCAAATTATATGTCTTTCATAACTATTAAATTCGCTATTTTCTAAATCTTCATAGTTATATTCTACTTTAAATTTAGTACCTTCTATTATAATTGTTATATTAGACCATAAACTTCCTGTTTCTGATTTTCTAAATTCTTCTCTTAGTTGTTTTATTTTGCTATATAATATACTTACTAATTTTAAGTAGTCATTTTCATCTAAATTAAATTTATTTGGTATTTCATATACATTTACAGGCTTTTTCTTTAAGATACCTTTTGGGATATAATAAAAATATAATTCTCCTTTTTTTTCACCATTTGGCATATCTATTACCGAACTATATAAATATAATTTATCCCATTTTTCTGGTATCATATAATACAATCTTCTTTGTATTTCTTCATACATTTTCTTTATTTTTTTCGTGTGATTTAACATAACCTTTTATTCCCTATCTAATAAACTTACTCCAGTCATTTCTTCTGGTTTTTCTAAATTCATTAAATCTAGCATTGTTGGTGCTAAGTCTGCTAATTTTCCATTTTCTTTAAGTTTTACATTTTTATTGCTTGTTACTAATATTAATGGTACAGGGTTTGTTGTATGTGCTGTATGTGGTTCTCCTGTTTTATAATCTATCATTTGTTCTGCATTTCCGTGGTCTGCTGTAATTATTAGATTTCCTTGTTTTTCTTCTACTAATTTTACAACTTTACCGACACATTTATCTACAGCTTCTACTGCTTTTATTGCTGCTGGTAAACTTCCTGTATGACCTACCATATCTGTATTTGCATAATTTAATATTATGCTATCGTATTTATCTTCATTTATTGCTTCTAATACTTTATCTGTAACTTCATAAGCACTCATTTCAGGTTTTAAATCATATGTTTCTACTTTTGGAGAAGGTACTAATATTCTATCTTCTCCAGGATATTGTTTTTCTTCTCCACCGTTGAAGAAAAATGTTACGTGTGCATATTTTTCTGTTTCTGCAATTCTAAGTTGTGTATATCCTAGTTTACTTATATATTCTCCAAATGTATTTTTTAATTGTTCTTTTTCAAATGCTATATGGACATTTGGCATTGTTTCATCATAACTTGTAAAACATACAAAGTATAAATTCAAATCTTTTTTTGTTTCAAATTCATTAAATTCAGGATCTACTAATGCTCTTGTTATTTGTCTTGCTCTATCTGGTCTAAAGTTAAAGAATATTACAGAATCATTTTTTTCAATCTTTGCTACTGGTGCATCACCATTACAAATTACTGTTGGTTCTACAAATTCATCAAATACTTCTTTTTGGTATGAATCTTCGATTGCTTTTATACTACTTCCTGCCTTATTTCCTTTACCATTTACTAAAGCATCATATGATTTTTTAACTCTTTCCCACCTTTTATCTCTATCCATACTATAAAATCTACCAGATATAGTTGCTATTTTTCCTATTCCTTTTTCTTTCATTTTATCTTGTAGTTTCATAATATAACTTTCTCCAGATGCTGGTGGTGTATCTCTTCCATCTAAGAAACAATGTACATATACATCTTCAAAATCTCTTCTTTTTGCCATTTCAAGCAAGCCATATAAATGTCTAATATGGCTATGAACTCCACCGTCTGATAATAAGCCTAAGATGTGTAATTTTGAGTGATTTTTCTTACAATTATCTATTGCTGCAATAAATTCTGGGTTTGTAAAAAAATCTCCTTCTTCTATTGATTTTGTTATTCTTGTTAATTCTTGATATACTATTCTTCCTGCACCTATATTTGTATGTCCTACTTCTGAATTACCCATTTGCCCTTCTGGAAGTCCTACTGCTAAACCACTTGTTCTAATTTCTGTATTTGGGTATTTTTTCATAAGTTTATCTATATTAGGTGTTTTAGCAAGTTTTATTGCATTTCCGTCTTTGTTAGGGTTATCTCCAAAACCGTCTAATATCATTAGCATTGTTAATTTATCTTTCATTTTTATACCATCCTTTTTTTATTTGTCATAATTTACTATTTTACTAAATTCTTCGGCTTTTAGGCTAGCTCCACCTACTAAACCTCCGTCTATATCTGACATATTAAATAATTCTTTTGCGTTACTTGATTTTACGCTTCCACCATATTGTATTATAACTTTAGATGCTGTTTCTTCTCCATAAATTTCAGATATCTTATTTCTTATTTCTTTTATTGAATTATTTGCATCTTCACTTGTTGCTGTTTTTCCTGTTCCTATTGCCCATATTGGTTCATATGCTATTATTGTATTTTCTACTTGTTCATTACTTAAACCTTCTAGTGCAAGTTCTGTTTGTTTTGTAATTATCTCATTTGCTTTTCCAGCTTCTCTTTGTTCTAATGTTTCACCAACACATACTATTGGTTTTAAATCATATTTAAATGCTGCTTTTATTTTTTTATTTACTGTTTCATCTGTTTCTGCAAAATATTGTCTTCTTTCTGAGTGTCCTATTATTACATATTCTACATTTATAGATTTTAACATTTTACCAGAAACTTCTCCTGTATATGCACCTGATTCTTCAAAATGCATATTTTGTGCTCCTATTTTTATATTTGTATTTTGTGCTGTTAAAAGTGCATAAAACAAGTCTGTATATGGAACACATAATATTACCTCATTTTTAGTATCTTTTACAAGTGGTGTAAGTTCATTTATCATTTCTATTGCTTCTCCTGGAAGCATATTCATTTTCCAGTTTCCTGCTATTACTTTTCTTCTCATAACAATTCCTTCTTTCTTACTTTTTTATATAATTATTTATCTTGTAAGCATTCTATTCCTGGTAATTTTTTACCTTCTAAGAATTCTAAAGATGCTCCACCACCTGTTGATATATGTGTCATCTTATCTTCTAGCCCTGCTTTTCTTACTGCTGCTGCTGAATCTCCACCACCTATTATTGTTGTTGCATCTGTTAATTCTGATAATACTTTTGCTATTGCATTTGTTCCTTTTGCAAATTGGTCAAATTCAAATAGTCCTAGTGGTCCATTCCATACTACTGTTTTTGCTTTTCTTAATTCTTCTGAATACATTTCTATTGTTTTTTCTCCAATATCAAAACCTTCCCACTCATCTGGAATTTCTGTCCAAGGAACTGTTTTGCTTTCTGTATCTGGCTTAAATTCTTTTCCTACTCTTGTATCTACTGGAAGCATTAATTTAACACCTTTTGCTTTTGCTTTTTCCATTAAGCTTAATGCTAAATCTAATTTATCTTCTTCACAGATTGATACTCCTACATTATATCCTTGTGCTTTGAAAAATGTATAAGCCATACCTCCACCAATCATTAATGTATCTACTTTTTCTAATAAACTATCTATTACTCCTATTTTATCAGATACTTTTGCACCACCCAAGATTGCCATAAATGGTCTTTTAGGGTTATTTAAAGCATCACCTAAGAATTTTAATTCTTTTTCAATTAAGAAACCTGATACTGCTGGTAAATATGATGCAACTCCTACTGTTGATGCGTGTGCTCTATGTGCTGCACCAAATGCATCATTTACATATACTTCTGCCATACTTGCTAACTCTTTACTAAATTCTGGGTCATTATCTGTTTCTTCTCTATGGAATCTTACATTTTCTAATAATAAGATTTCTCCTTGTTTTAAGTTTGCTGCTTTTGTTTTTGCGTCTTCACCTATTACGTCTTTTGCCATTATCACATCTTTACCTAATAATCTTGATAATTCTTTTGCAACTGGTTCTAAAGAAAATTCTTTTTTGAATTCTCCTTTTGGTCTTCCTAAGTGTGAACACAAAATAATACTGCAATTATTTTCTAGTAAATACTTAATTGTTGGTAATGCAGCTACTATTCTTGTATTATCTGTTATATTTCTGTTTTCATCTAATGGTACATTAAAGTCACATCTAACTAAGACTTTTTTTCCTTTCAAATCAATGTCTCTTATTGTTTTCTTACTCATTTTAAAATTCCTCCCTTTTTTATTTCTATTAGTTTGCACAATTTTCCTTATTTTATAAGACAAACCTATTTTATAACAAAAAAGAACACATTTCAAGTGTTCTTTTACATTTTTTGTATTATTTTTTGTATTTTTTTATCTTTCTTAATTTTATTATATATGTATTATCATTTATATTTTACTCATACTGTTTTTTTATATCTTCTAACAAATCATTTACATCTATACCTAAAACTTTTGCAAAACCAAATAATTCATAATCTTTTACTGTTCTTTTATTATTTTCTATATCATATATACTTTGTTTATGTATGCTTATTCCCATTAATTCTAATTTTGCAGATAATTGCTCATAAGAAATTTTTTCTTTTTCTCTATATTTTTTTAATAATTTTCCTATAACATTTAAATTTCCATTATATTTCGTAATCAATGACATATAACTCAACTCCATTTTTTTATAATTATGTATTGATTTTATTATTTTTTAATGTTATATTTATAAGTGTTAACACTTTTGTGTGCTTAACAAAATCAAAAGATGAAAGGAAAGATTTAAAATGGAATTTTTTAAAAAGAAAAGAAAAGAAAAAGGAATAACACTTATTGCATTAGTTGTAACTATCATAGTGTTATTAATTCTCGCAGGGGTAAGCATTTCTCTGCTAGCAGGCAATAACCGGCATCTTAACACAAGCACAAAAAACAAAAACAGAAACTGAAAACGCAACAAAAAACGAAGCTGTAATACTTGATGAATATAATAAATATTTAAATAATGCCGTAACTCCTGAAACAACAGAAGGAACTTGGAGTGATGAAAAAAGAGTTAATACTCCTGTAATTAAAGAAAATATGAAACTGGTAAAATGGGATAGTACACAAAATAAATTTGTAGTAGACGAAACAAATTCAAGTTATAGTTATGACGGAATAAATAATCAATGGGCAAATGCTATAGTAACAACAAAAGATGAAAGTAACCAAGATATAGAAAGTTATTTTGTATGGATACCAAGATATGCATATAAAATAACTTATACAAACCCAGATGATATAAGTTCTGGAGGAACAATAGATATAAAATTTTTAGAAGGAACAGGTTCTATAGCATCAGATGGAACAGTGTGTAAATATGCAAATGACGAGACTTTAAATAGAGAGACAGATTATATAATACATCCTGCATTTACATCAGATATGAATAATGGTGGTTGGAGTGAAGAACTACCAGGAATATGGATAGGAAAATATGAAGCATCAAGAAGTGATGCAGGAACAACAAAAGATGAAACAGGCACAAGTGAAAAAATAGCAGTGATACCAGGTGTAACAAGTTGGAGAAATACGTCAATTGGAGATATTTATAATTATGCAAAAAAATATGATACAACTTTAAATTCACATCTTCTGAAAAATAGTGAATGGGGAGCAATATCGTATTTAGCAGAAAGCAAATATGGAAGAAATGGAATAGAAGTAACAATAAATAATAGCAGTAATTATATAACAGGTTCAGCAGGAAACAATGTAAGTGCTGACGAAGATGTAGGAACAACAAACGAATATTGGAGTGCACAAGGAGTATTAGCAAGTAGTACAGGAAATGTATATGGAGTATATGATTTATCAGGAGGTACTTATGAATATGTAACAGCATATTATAATGGAAGTACAGATTCTAATTTAATAAATAATGGAAGTTCATTTGCAAGTCAAGGAGGAACAAGTACAGAATTTTCGACTGCATATACAGGAACAGAAGAAAGTTTAGCTTACAAATTAGGAGATGCAACATATGAAACAAACAAATGGCATAGTGATTATGCTTACTTTATAGATAAAGGAGGACCATTTTTTATGCGTGGAGGACGCTATAACAGTTCTTCAAATTCAGGTTATTTCTACTACTGTAATTCCTATGGTAATGCTGATGAAAACAATGGTTTTCGTATTTGTCTTACAATAAAATAATTCCAGAATTGTAAAAATCAATGTATAAATTTTATATAAAATAAAAAAGAGAATATTAATTTTAGTTTTAATATTCTCTTTTTTATTTCTCTATTTTTCTATTATTTTTTATTTATGTTTTATTTTTCTTTTATTAGCTTCTGCTAGCAATATAGCAAGCAAGGTCAACTAATTTATTTGAATATCCCCACTCGTTATCATACCAAGAAACTAATTTAACAAATGTATCTGTTAGCATAATTCCTGCTTTTGCATCAAAGATTGATGTATGAGGATCACTTATAAAGTCTGAAGATACAACATCTTCATCTGTATATCCTAATATTCCTTTTAATTCTCCTTCAGATGCTTTCTTAACTGCTGCACATATTTCTTCATATGTTGTAGGTTTAGCTAAATTACAAGTTAAATCAACAACTGAAACATCAACTGTTGGTACTCTTAAAGACATACCTGTTAATTTTCCATTTAATTCTGGAATAACTTTTCCAACTGCTTTAGCAGCTCCTGTTGAAGAAGGTATAATATTTGCAGATGCTGCACGTCCACCTCTCCAATCTTTTTTAGAAGCTCCGTCAACTGTTTTTTGTGTAGCTGTTGTACTATGAACTGTTGTCATTAACCCTTCTGTAATTCCAAAATTATCATTAATAACTTTAGCAAGTGGTGCTAAACAGTTTGTTGTACAAGAAGCATTTGATACAATATTCATACTTGGGTCATATGTTTCATTGTTAACTCCCATAACAAACATTGGAGCATCTTTTGAAGGTGCACTAATTATAACTTTTTTAGCTCCTGCATCTAAATGTGCTTGTGCTTTTTCCATAGTTGTAAATACACCTGAACATTCTAACACATATTCTACTCCTAAATCTTTCCAAGGAATATTGTGTGGATCCATTTCATTAAATACTTTTATTACATTTCCATTTACTACTAAGTTTCCTTCTTTTTCTTCTATAGTTCCGTTAAATCTTCCGTGAACTGTATCATATTTTGTCATATAAGCCATATAATCTGCTGTAATAAATGGATCATTTACTGCTACTACTTCAACTCCTTCTTTTGCAAGTGCTGCTTGGAAAGATAATTTTCCTATTCTTCCAAAACCATTGATTCCTACTTTAACTGACATAATAAATTCCTCCCTTAAAAATTTTATTACCTTATCTTAGGCATTTTCTATTTTATACCAAAAAACACTACTTTGCAAGTAGTATTTTTAAACTTTTAATATATAATTTAAAAAGTAGGTACTAAAATTTAAAATTAGCACCTACTTTTAGAACTACTTTACGAAAGAAGAATATTACGAGCATTAGCTATTTCTTCCAGCCTTTTCCTATAATAGCTATAGCTATCATAAGAAATCTCAACTCTTTTCGGAGCTATAATAAAAAAAACAACCTCTTCTTGGGATTTTAGAACATTCGCATAATCAATAATTTTTACGCTAACCCTTCTTCCTCTTTGATTTTCAATCTTGCCTTCATAAACTTCCATAGTAGTCCTTTCTCTTACAAAAGCTATAAATCTATAGCTTTTACCAAAACTGTACTTTTACAGTAAAGAAATTATATCACAAAAAATATATATTGTAAACTACTCATTATTTAAAGCCAATAGGATTGCGGTTGCTTACATAATTTTGCAAAATTGATAAAAAAAAGAATAAAGTAATTTTTTAGATTAAGTGGTTTTGCGTAGGGAAATGAAAGGGTAGCAAAACCACTGGTTAAGCGAAGCTTAAAATCTAAAAAATTACTATAGTTCCCTGTTTACATTTATTAAAGATGTGTCCCAAATGCGACCAAAAGGTCGCAAAAGAAACGTCCCTATTTATACAACTTTTCTAAAACAATTAAAAACATCGCGTGAGACCAACCAAGCCCAATAACCCAATTAGGTTTAAGAGTAGAATTATCCACTTGTTCTCCTAAAAAGAAATGCTTTCCTGCAGTCTTCACAACAAAATCAAAAGTCTCTTTAGCCTTTTTCTTCTCTCCACTCTCCAAATAATATAAAGTCATCCAAAGATTTGCAATAGGCCAAGGGTTACAATTCATATAATGGTCTTCTTCAAACCTCTGATATCCACCAGTATAAGTACGAAGATGTAAATTAATACTCTCAACAGTATTTTTAATCTTATTTTCCTTAGGCTTGAACACATTAAAAGGATAAACAGCCCCTAAAATACTAATATCCATTTTCTTATCCTCAGTATTTCTAACATAAGACTTCTTTTGGTCATCATATAAATTCTCATTAATATAATTTTTAATACCAACTTGAATTTTCTCAATCTCTCTTTCGTTTTTTTGAATTTTTTCTTCTTTTAGCCTATTATTCTCAAACTCAGAAACATTTTTTCCTAAAACCCTATAAATATTTAAAATACTATCAAAAGCAGCATAAATGCTAGCAAGAGAATATAAATGAATACCTTCACACATCTCCCATAAATCATAACTTACGTGATATTTATGTTCTCTACCTGTTCTTAACTTTGTCTCTTCCTCTATCTCGTCTTTTACAACATCTCTTTTCTCCTCATCAATACCACTAACACCTATCCAGTCTTCTACATATTTTTTCAAGAAATCTATCGCCTTTTCACACATAGAAAGATTATCTTTTAAGAATTTTTCAGACTTTGTAACCTTGTAATGCTCATAAACACCATAAACAACACTAGCAGTTTCGTCTACTTGGTACCCCCAACAAGGAGCAAGCTTTCCGTCTGTGAAAAATCTTTGTTCCCACATTCCGTTTTTACTTTGTGTTTTTTTACAAAATACTTTATAAAACTTTTCTGTTTCTTTTTCCATATTTACAATATCCATTGCTTTTGTAACAAACACAGCATCTCTTGGCCAACAATAAGCATATCTACCACATTTTGTGAAATCTTCGTCAATTTCAGGAGAAGCAATAATACCACCAGTCTCCACATTAGTTAAAAGTGGGAACAATAAAATACTTCTCTTATAAATCTCAAAAATTCTTTCTTCATAGCTATTTTGTGGTTCTTTTAAATTTAAGCCATTATGAGCTTTTAAATATTTTCTCCAATAAGATTTTGTAGATGTATATTCTTTATTTAAATCTATCTTTGTAATTCTGTCTATCTCATCTTCCATACTTGATATATTTCTATTTTCATCTATTAAAATACATACTTCCAAAATTTTCTTTTCTTGTGGCTTTATACTACCTATATCATAACAAACACTACTGTCTTTAGACATACCAATATAATCTTTATCATATATATCACAAGTTTTAATAGTATTATAACTTCCATTTATTTGATGACCAGAAATCTTTGTTCCTTTTGCAAATGTAGAAACAGCAAAATCGTGTGCATATTGAAGCATACCATTATCTAAAACTTTACAAGAAACATAGTTATTTTTATCAGATAATAATTCTGAGTGTATATAAAATTTTGTATCTAAGTCTATTTTACTTTCATTTATAAATTCATATCTTTTAGACAATACATTTTCTTTTAAAAGTACAAAATCTGTTTGAAGTATTTTTAAATTAAAATAAGTATTTGTTATTTCTGTATTTAATATATTTGTATCTGTATCATAATATTGCTTATACACATTATTAATATCGTCGTGTAAATAAATTAAGTCTGATTGATTTACTTTCACTCCTGTATGGAAAAAATTTATATATTGTCTATTATCTCTACTTGGAAAATATAATCTTTCCAATTCCCCTTTCCCTGTAAAAGTTGCTATCATATTTTTATTTCCTATAATTACTTCATTTAAATATTTATTTTCACTCATTTTACTTATTCTCCTTAACTTAACCTTCTATTACATTTAAAATTTGTTTTTCTAAATCTTTAATCTTTTCATTTATTCTAAAGATATCTTCATCTCTTAAATTCTCATCATCAACATCTTTTCTTACATATTCGTCCATATCTTTCATTTCTGATTTTAATTTTTCTAATCTTTCTAATATTTCAGTCTTCATAGTTCTAGATACTTTTCTTTCAATCTTATTTGTCATTTCTATTGTATCTTTAACATCATATGTTTCTCCAAAGTCTGGTACTATTACAGGGATATTTGTTTCTTGTTCTATCTTATCTCTTAATACTTCTTGTGATTCTTCTTCACCGTGTACTAAGAATATATTTTTTGGTTTTTTAATAAAAGAATATATAAAATTCATTAAACCTTCTTGGTCTGCGTGTCCTGAATACCCTTCTATATATTCAATTCTAGCATTTACTGCCATTTCTTCACCAAATATTTTTACTGTTTTTGCTCCATTTACTATTTGGTAACCTAAAGTTCCTGGTGCTTGGTAACCTACAAAAAGTATTGTTGATTTTGGATTCCAAATATTGTGTTTTAAATGATGTTTTATTCTTCCAACTTCACACATACCACTGGCAGATATTATAATACTTGGTCTTGTATCTTCATTTAATGCTTTTGACTCATCTGCTGTTCTTGTAAAATGAAGTCCAGGAAATTCTAGTGGGTTATCTCCTCTTAAAATTTCTTCTTGAACTTCTGGTTCAAAAAGATTAGTATTTTCCCTAAATACCTCAGTTGCTGAAATTGCAAGTGGGCTATCTACATATACATCTGCTTTCATTAAAGTTTTATATTTCCTTCTAAATTCTTCATCATCTTTTTCATCTCTTAATTTGTTTATTTCATATAAGATTTCTTGTGTTCTTCCCACTGCAAAAGAAGGTATTACAACAGTTCCACCATTATCTAAAGTTTCTGATACTATATTTAAGAAGTCTTCAGCTTTTTTATCATTTCTTAAATGTAACCTACTTCCATATGTAGATTCCATAACTAAATAATCAGCATCTTCTATCATTGTTGGGGAATCTAAAAGTGGTATATCATTATTTCCTAAATCTCCTGTAAATACTGTTTTTACTTCTTTTCCATCTTCTTTTACCCACAATTCTATTATGCTAGAACCGAAGCATATGTCCTGCATCATTAAAGCGAACGTGAATTTCTGGTGTTATTTCTATAATTTCGTCATATTGTACTGGCTGGAATATTTCCAAACATCTTGCTGCTTCTTCTGCTGTGTACATTGGCTCTATTTCATCTAAACCTTTTCTTATTCTTTTTTTATTTTTCCAAGACGTCTCCATTTCTTGAATATGCCCGACTATCTGGAAGCATCAAAGCACACAAATCACAAGTAGCCTTATGTGCATATACTTTATTTCTAAAACCTTGTTTATATAATTTTGGAATTCTACCTGAGTGATCAATATGAGCGTGTGTTAAAAGCATAAAATCAATTGACTTTGGATCAAATTCAAATTCTTCATCATTTCTTTCTTCTAACTCTTGTTTTCCTTGCCACATACCACAATCTACTAAAAACCTTTTACCACAAGCTTCTACTAAAAAATTAGAACCTGTAACTGTTTTTGTTGCACCTAAAAAAGTTATCTTCATTTAAAAACCTCCTTTTAGCAAAATATTTTTACTTTTTTATTGAACATAATTGCTAAATCTTTTTTATTTAAAGTTTCAGAATTTTTTAATTCTTTCTTCTCTCCAATACCATTTCCGTCAAAAACTTGTATATAGTATTTTTCTATCTTTTCTTCCTTTATCTTTTCTCTAATTAATTTAACTTCTATATCTTGGATATTTATATTCCTATTTTGGAAAATTACTTTTAACAATTCATAATTTACATCTTCTTGTTTAGAAAATTTCTCTATTACTCTTAATTTATGTGCTTTTTCTAATATTTTTTTTGTTAATAATTCTACCTCTTCTTGTAATTTATCTTCTTCACAAATATTTTTTTCATAATCATATGGAAGCATATTATAATATCTAAATTCATAAATAAGTTTTAACATTTCATTTTTTGAATCACATTTATCAATTTTTTTATCAAAACATTTTATAAATACTTTTTGTATTTTTAATTTTAACTCATCTATCTTTTTACCTAATTTTCTTCCGTCAATATCTACTAATTTTAAATACTTTTCCTTTTCTTCTAATTCTTTTTTATAAGATACATATTTTTTAGGTTTTAATAATTCATTTAACTTTTCTATTCTTTCTAGCTTTCTTGCTCTTTCATCTGTCATCATTTTACTTAAAATTCTTAGACTAAATATCTTCTCTTCTATAGGTAATTCTTCATTTCTTTTTTCATATTCATCTTCTAATAAATGTTTATTATTTATTGTCTCATCAATTGTTTTTATTTCATTTGTTATCTTTCTTTTTTCTTCTGTTATTTTTTCTACAAAAGCTTTATTATCTTTCATTTGCTCTAGTTCTTGCTTTACTAATTCTTTCTGTTTTAATAATTTTTCTTTTGTTTTCTTATCAAATTTAATTTCCAAATATATTGATATCTCATTTAATAAATCTACTAATTCATCTTTTAACTCTCTACCATAAAAACCTTCTAATTTTTCTTTAAACATCTGCATATAGTCCATAATAAACTCTTTATTATGAACCCATTTACTCATAAAATCATTTCCAACTAATAATAATAAATTTTGGTATATTAAATTATGTGTTATACTTTCTATTTCTCTTGGAATAGTTGTCCACGAATAACCATTAAAATCTCTTAATGGTTCTACTTCATTTATACAAGCACCTACATTTATCAAATCTGATAATGTTCTTGATATTACAAAATAATTATCATTTATAATTTTATTTCTTTTTGAGATTTTAGCTAAACAATATAATAATTTTCTTTCTATATTATAACAAATAATTCTCTTTTTCTTTTTCTCAACTAAAAAAGTTTTATCACCTATTATTTCACTTTCTTTAGAGTGTGGTTTTACTAATTTTATTTCATCACAATTATTTTTAACTGTATATATTACATTTTCTATTAACTCTTCTTTAGTTACTACGTCTTGTTTTACTTGTTTATAATCTTTATAAGAGGTCTCTAATTTATATAAAACACTAAGGAGAATACTTTTTACATTTTCCGCATATGTTTTCTTCTCTAGTACTTTTTCTAATTCATTGTTATAATCTTTTTTCACAAACTTTTCTAACAAATTCTCATTTTTCATCTGTAAATTTTTTCTCCTTTCTTGCAAAAAATGGGGACGGGGCATTTTTTTCTCATTTTTTCTTTTTCCCTCATTTTATTTGAAAAAATTCTAATATTTTATTAATTAATTTTTTATACCATTTTTCTTTTTTTATTTCTAGTAAAGATGTTTCAAAATTTTCTATTTCATCTCTATTTTGAATATTTTTTATTTTTGATTTTTTATTTTTATTAAAATCTATATAAAAATTTTTTCTTATATCTATTTTTTCTTTTTCTACTATCTTTTTTCTTTCTTCTTCACCACAAATATAATATTTATAAATTAAAGCTATAATTTGTTTTGTTTCAGATTTCAAATTTTGCCTTACTAATTCTTTTCCTTTTTCCAGTTCAAATTTATAATTTGTATCCATATTTTCTTTTACAAATTTTATAAATTTTTCTGGTATTTTGTTTTTTATTTCTTCATCTGTATTTTCTAATATTTTATACACTTCAAATAAAGCTTGTCTATACTCTATTTTCATTTATTTCACCTAATTTATAAATTTTTTATTTTATTTTCTAACAATTTATCTGCACAAAAATTTATTATTATATAATCATCATCTAATTTTTCTAGAGTTTCTTTTTCTTCTTTATTTAGATTTTTAACAAATATATTTGCATTTTTATTTTCATATAACACTATATCATTATTTTTTGCTAATGACAATAAAAAAGTTTCTTCATCATAAACTATATATTGATTTTTTTTTATATCTTCTACTCGTTCATCTTTTCTTAAATCTATTACAGGAGCATTATTATTAAACAGTGCATTTCTAACAGTTTTTAACCTTAATACCTTATATTTTTCTTTATCATTTAAATCATAAAACTCTTCTCCTAAAAACTGTTTTACTACTTCTTCTAATGTTCTAAAACAATATTTTTCATAATTTTCTACAATTACAATGTTATCCATCTTCTCTCTCTTCTCCCACACTAATTCCTTCTATTCTTCCTTTTTGCTTTTCTATTTCATCATATACTTGTTTAAAATCTATTTTTCCAAATTTAACATCATTTAATCTATGTTCTTTTTCTTCTAATGCTTTATTTGCTCTATATCTTTTATAATATACTTCTTGTTCTTCTTCTGAAAATAATATTTTCATTAAAATATCCATTTTTCCATCTAGAGGTACATCACCTTTTAACATTTCTTTTAATGCATATTTTGTTTTTTCATCTTCTGTTAATTCTTCTCCTCTTTCTAATTTTCCTACAATTAAACCTAAATCTTGTGCTATTTCTACTGTTCTCCCAAATAGTCGTATATTTTCTACCCAAGTATCTCCATCTAGTGTTCCATTCGCTAATCTAAATTCTATAGTATTTCTTGCTGTATAAACATTTAAAAAATTAATACTATTGTATCTTCTAAATTCAACTATTCTTTTAGCATTTATTATAAACCTATCTTCAGGTATTTTTTCTAAATCTGCTTGTTCAAAAATGTCTGATATTGGTTCTGCAAATTTTCCTATTCCTTTTCTTGGTAATTCACCTTCTTTATTTGATATTAAATAATATATTTCTTCCGCATTTCCCCATAATTCTGCTAATTGTTTATAACCTTCTTCTGTTGTTATATAATCTGCTCCTATATGTACGTGTCCTCCACATTTTTGAGTGATTTCCATACCAAATGATTTTAATATTTCGTTTACAATATAAACTTCTTTTACATCTTTTTCTCTATCTCGCATTATAGGTGAAGCAAATTCTTTTCCTTTATTTCCTATAGAATAATCTTCTTTTCCTTCCCAACCTCTTAAATCATCTGGCAACTGATTGTGATTTTCTCCAACTGATTCTATTTCTATTCCTATTGTCATATTTTCAGGCAAGCCAAATGAAGTATACTTTCCTTTTACTTCTTCTGCTTTTTCTCCATATATTAATTTATAGACTCTTTCATAATTAGGTGTTATTTTACCTAATGCTTTTAATTTTTGTTTTGGATTAACTATTGAATTAGCTATAGCTAGTTTATTTGTTTCGCTTTTTAAATAATCAATTGTTTCTATTCTTTTTTCTACGTCTTTTATTGTTCTAATTATCTCTAGCCTAAAATGTTCATCTTCTATACTTTCCAAAAAGTTAATTTTCTTATCATCTGATTCTAAACTTTTGATTATACCAGTTCTATGTCCCTCATATGGAAAATTTATTAATTGCCCTATTTTCTTATCGTCATCTTCTAAGGTTTGAACTATTTCTGCTCTAAAATCTTCATCTTTAATTGTATCTAATAATTCTATTTTTTTGTCATCTGACTTTAAACTTTCTATAATTATAATTCTATTTTCATCATCTTTTATATCAGATAATAGTTTTATTTTATCCTCATCATTTTCTAATCTAAGAATTACTCTTGCTCTATAACTTTCTTTTTCTAAATATGAAAGTGAGCTTATTAATAAACTATCATTCTGAATTGTTTTTATTATCCTTAATCGTGCTTTTTCATTTTGTATCTGACCTAAAACAGAAACTTTAAATTTTTCATCTTTTAATGACATAATAATTTCTGTTTTTGATTTTTCTTGTTTTAAATATTTTAAACACTCAATTTTTTTAATATCATCTTTGATACTCTTAACTACATAAACTATATCAAGTTCATCTTTTAATCTATCTAATAGTTCCATTTTTTTATCATCGTTTTTAAAGCTAGCAATTACTATTGATAGACTATCTTCTGGAATTAAATCCAATGTTTCTATTTTTCTATCGTCTGATTGTAAACTTCTAATAACTTGTATTTTTTGTAAATCAGATAGATTTATATCTTTTAATACTTCTATTTTTATATTATCTTCTTTAATACTACAAATAACATAAGTTACAAAAGTAGTATTGTCCATAATTTTTTTGATTAAATTTACTTTTTCTTCATCTGTATAATTTAAACTTTCTGCAATTAATTTTTCATCATAATCAAATAAATAATTTTCGTTTTGCTCTAATGCTTCTATTTTTTCGTCATCACTAAGTAGACAAATTGATATAACTTCTGGCAGATGCTGTCTAAATCTTAACTTTTCATCTTCTGATAAACTATCCAATATTTCTCTTGTTATTTTTGTAATTTTTTCTATAAAAAATTTGTGTATATTTATATCTTCTTTGTCTACTTCTTCTAAATCTTTTCCTAATGTATTATAAATTTCTCTAAGTAATTTTAAGTTTTCTTTAATTTGTACTCTAGCTATTTCTATTTCTCTGTATAAAGCTATTATCCTATCTAAATTAATTTCACTCATTTTTTCTCCTAAAAAGTATTTGATAATAATCTATTTAAACTTCTTCTTTTGTTCCCATTTGTAATTCTTTTAATCTATCTAATGTCATTAAAACTTCTCTTGGTTTACTTCCTTGGTATCCTGATATTACTCCTCTTTCTTCCATTTGATCTATTATTCTGCCAGCACGTGCATATCCAACTTTAAATTTCCTTTGGATAAATGATGTTGATGCTTGTCCTGTTTCTACGACTGTTTGTATTGCATCCATTAAAAATGGATCTGTATCATCATCATTATTTTCTGCAATTTCTTTATCTGTTCTATTATTATTTTCTATACTTTCTAATATATCTTCACTATAATTTGCTGTTCCATTTGATTTAATGAAGCTTACTATTTTTTCTACTTCATCATCTGATACAAATGCTCCCTGTACTCTAGCAGGTTTAGGTGCTCCTGCCGGGAAGAATAACATATCACCTTTTCCAAGTAATTTTTCAGCTCCTACTGTATCTAATATTGTTCTAGAATCTACTTGTGATGATACTGCAAATGCTATTCTAGAAGGTACATTTGCTTTAATTAAACCTGTTATTACATCAACAGAAGGTCTTTGTGTTGCAATTACTAAATGCATACCTGCTGCTCTTGCTTTTTGTGCTAATCTACATATTGCATCTTCTACATCATTTTTTGCAACCATCATTAGGTCTGCAAGCTCATCTATTATTATTACTATTTGTGGTAATTTTCCAAATTCATTTTCTTTTTCAATTGCTTTATTATATCCTTTTAAGTCTCTTACGCCTTTTTCTGCAAATTTATTATATCTATCGTCCATTTCTTGAACAGCCCAAGCTAATGCTCCTGCTGCTTTTTTAGGATCTGTTACAACTGGAATTAAAAGGTGTGGTATTCCATTGTATACTGAAAGTTCAACTACTTTAGGGTCTACCATTACAAATTTTACTTCTGAAGGTTTTGCATTATATACTATACTTGTAATAATTGTATTTATACATACACTTTTTCCAGAACCTGTTGACCCTGCAATTAATACGTGTGGCATTTTTGCAATATCAGCAAGTTCTACATTTCCAGCTACATCTTTTCCAAGCCCTACTGTTAATTTAGATTTATTAGATTTAAATTCTTTACTTTCTATTATTTCTCTAAAATGAACAACTTCTTTTTCTTTATTTGGAACTTCTATTCCTACTGCTTGTTTTCCAGGTATTGGTGCTTCTATTCTTATTGTTTCTGCAGCCAAATTAAGTGCAATATCATCTGCTAAATTTGCTATTTTACTAACACGAACACCTTCTGCAGGTTTTAGTTCATAACGAGTAATTGCAGGTCCTACTGATACATTTTCTACTTTTGCAGATACACCAAAACTATATAATGTTTTTTGTAATTTTGTTGCAGTATCTGTTAAAGCTTTTGCTCCACCTTTTAAAGTTTTCTTTCCTGGCTTGCTTAAAAGTTCTACTGGTGGATATTCATAATGTTCATCTTCTACTACTACACTATGTTCTAACTGTAAGACTTCTTTTTTCTTATCTTCTTTTTGTTCTTCTACTTGTTTAAATAAATTACTATCTATTACATCTGGCTCAATTTCTGCTTTTTTCTTACTATCTCTTGTTAATGGTTCTAAATCATCATTTGAGTGATCATATTTCTTTAAACCTTTCTTTTCTTCTCCACTATCTACAATTCTTCCGCCAAAATTTATTTTTATTTGGTCTTCCATAGGGTCTTTTTCTTCTTTTTCTAGTTTTGCCATTTCCATTTTAGCTCTTCTTTCTTCACGTAATCTCTTTCTTCTTTGGCTTGGTGTTTCTCTTTCTTCATCTCTTTCTTTTGCTAGTGCTTCTTTTCTTTCAAATCTTTCTTCACGTTTTTCTTCTATTTTATCCATAAACATATTTATAATATCTGATAAATTTATTCCAAATGTAAATACAAGTAATATTACAGCTACACCTATACAAAAGATTATTGCTCCAACATTTCCAAGTAATTTAGCTAAAATTACTCCACCTACTGCACCAATTGCTCCACCACCACTACTTTGTGTTCCATAGTAATATGCGTCTTTTACTACTTCTGACATTTCTTTTGAAGAATCTAATTCTCCACTTGATATTTGAAACACACTAAAAACTATAGAAAGTGAAATTAAAGCTATTCCATATTGGATAAGCTTTGATGTTATTTCTTCTCTTCCGTCTGAAGCAAGCTTTATTGCAATTGCTAAGCCTCCTATTGGAAGTACATATTGCATAAGCCCCATTATCCCGCCTAGTATTTCATTTAATTTTATTCCGATAGTTCCAGATTTTGTATATATTAACACTGCTAAAAGTATACTAAATACAATTAGTGTTACAACCACTATATCTAATCTAGATGCTGTTTTTTTTCTTTTTTTATATCTTCTTTTTTTTGCCATTTCTATCATCCTTTCATTATCCTGAAAAAGCCAGATTTAAAATATAATTTACAAATCTGACTTTTGTTTTTACTTTAATTCTTTTCTACTATTTTGTATTGTTTTTATTGTATCTTCTAATGATATCTGCATTAAATTTAAAGCTTCTGTCATACTTGTTCCTAATTTATTTAATGTTTCATTTAATACATCTTCTGTGTTTGCAAGTAAACTATCAGCATATTCCTTAGTTCCTTTTGAAATCTCTCTTGACATTTCATTTGCTGTTTCTATAATTTCTGTTTTTTGGTCATATGCTTTTCTAGTTATTTCGTGTTCATCAATCATTGCTATTATTCTATTTTCAGCTTCTTTTACTATGCCGTCTGCTTCTTTTTGTGCTTCTACTAAAATTCTTTGTCTTTCCTCTTTTACCCATTTTGCTTGTTTTAATTCATCTGGAAGCTTTATTCTAATTTCCTTTATTAAATCTAGCATTTCTTCTTTATCAACAATACCTTTTGTTGTAAAAGGTAAGCTTTTACTATTTTCTAACAAATCTTCTAAAGTTTCCAATAATGTAAATATTTCCATTGGTTTTACCCCTTTCTTAACTCTTATTTAAAAAAATAAGATGTACACGTCCATATTTTCTTTTATCAATAATTTTAACATTTAAATTTTTTAGAGCTTGTTCTACTCTTTCTTCTTCATCTGTTTCTACTATTATTAAACTATCTGATTTTAACAAATTAAGGTTAATCAATTTATTTACTGCTTCATATACTAAATTTGTTTTATATGGTGGATCAATATATATTATATCTAATTTCTCATCTAGATTTTCTAACATTTTTTCATAAGAAGTCTCATATAAGGTAACTTCTAAATGTGTTTTTTCTATATTTTTCTTTATTACCTCAATTGCATTTTTATCTTTTTCACATAAAAATACTTTTTTTGCTCCTCTACTTGCTGCTTCTAAACCAATTGCTCCACTTCCTGAAAAAACATCTAAAAAACTACTTTCTAATATTTTCTCTTGTATTATATTAAATAATGACTCTTTTACTCTATCTAATGTAGGACGAGTTATTTCTCCTTCTAGAGTATATAATTTTGTTCCTCTTGCTTTTCCACTTATTATTCTCATTTTTAACCTCTTTTTGATGATATTATTTTATTCTTTTTTTTTCAATTGGTCAATACTATTAATAGAAATGTAACATATATTTAACACTTTTGTAATATTATCCCAAAACAAAGAAAAAATAGCAAGTAATATTACTATTTTCTCTAATGTGTTCTATATTAAATATTATTTTTTCTTTTTTAGAGATAATGAGACAAAAAATAGGCGTCCCAAAAAATCTCATATCTTTATTATTTTTTCCCAAGGTAAGTTTTCTTTTCCGAAATGTCCATAATTTGTTGCTTCTTCATATATTGGTCTTTTTAAATCTAAATAATTTATTATTCCGTCTGGTGTTAAGTCAAATTTTTCTTTTACTATTTTTACTAACTCTTCTTCTGATTTTATACCTGTTCCAAATGTATTTATATAAATAGATAATGGTTCTTTCATACCTATTGCATATGATACTTGTATTTCACATTTTTTACAATAATTATTTGCAACAAGATTTTTTGCAATATGACGAAGCATATATGCTGCTGATCTATCTACTTTACTTGGGTCTTTTCCTGAAAAACAGCCTCCTCCGTGTCTACTATATCCACCATATGTATCTACTATTATTTTTCTACCAGTTAGTCCTGTATCTCCTAAAGGTCCTCCTATTACAAACCTACCTGTTGGGTTTACATATATTTTTGTATTTTCATCTATCATATCTTCTGGAACTACAGGTTTTATAACATTTTCTATTATCCCATTTCTTAATTCTTCTTGACTTACACTATCTAAATGCTGAGTTGATATTAATATTGTTTCTATTCTCTTTGGTATATCATCTTCATATTCCACTGTTACTTGTGTTTTTCCATCTGGTCTTAAATAATCTAATATTCCTTTCTTTCTTACATATGTTAATCTTTTAGAAAGTTTATGTGCCATAGAAATTGCATATGGCATATATTCTTTGGTGTCTGAGCACGCATATCCGGAACATTATACCTTGGTCTCCTGCACCACCTACATCTACTCCCATTGCTATATCTGGACTTTGTTTTGTTATATTTATATCTATTTCACAAGTTCTATAGTCCATATCTGTTTTTTCATTATCATATCCAATTTCTTTTATTTTTTCTCTTACTATTTTTTCTATATCAACTTCTTTTTCAGTATTTGCTGTTACTTGCCCTGCAATTGTTATTTTATTTCCAGACGCAAATGTTTCTACCGCTACTCTTGCATTTTTATCTAGTTTTAAATAACTATCTAATATACAATCTGATATTGTATCACATAATTTGTCTGGATGCCCTTCTGTTACACTTTCTGATGTAAAATAATATTTGCTCATCTTAATTTCCTCTTTTCTTTCTTGTTTTATCTTCTCTTTCTTATTACCACATTATATTATACTATTATTATCTTTTTTGTCAAATTTAAAATGCGACAAATGGGACGGGGCTTTTTTTCGCATTTTGGAAATTTTTGTAAAAATGCAAAAAAAAGCCCCGTCCCCAAAATTCTCATTTTTTATCAAATTCTTTCATCCATATAATTCTTTCTTCTCTAAGCTTTTTACCAAGCAAAATTCCTTCTTCTATATTATATTTTTTCTTTACATATTCTGCATTTACTTCTTCTAGGCATTTTTTACCAATTGTTTCAAAATCTAAATCTCTACTTGTTCTTCCAAATTTATCGGAATTTACTACTATTTGTAAACCTTCTAACCCAAAATAAGATTTATCTATTCTTTCTATAAAATCTACTTTTTTAGATGCTTTCATCTTGTTAAATATTCCGCCTCTCATATGCTCTCTTACTGCTGTTATTCCACATTTCTTCCACGAATTTGGTATTCGTAGGTCTCTGCAAAATTTTCTTACCACTTCAACTCCTCTTTCTTCGTGCCCTATATGATGTGGATATTCTTCTTTTGGCGTTTCACCTTTTCCTAAGTCGTGAACTAACACACTAAAACGTATTTTTAAATCTTTTGTATATTCACAAGATTTATCTAAAGCTATCATTGTATGATTATAACTATCTCCTTCTGGGTGATATTTTTCTGGTTGAAGTGCTCCTATTAATTTGTATATAGGTTCAAAATGTACTTCTAACACATTTGCTTTTCTTAGTACATCAAAAAATATTGAAGGCTTATTACTTCCAAGTGCTTTTTTTAATTCTTCAAATACTCTTTCTTTTGATAAAAAATATAATTCTTTTTTTATACTTTTCATCATTAAAATAGTTTCTTCATCTACTTTAAAACCTAAACTACTACTAAATCTTGCTACTCTATATACTCGTAATGGGTCTTCTACAAAATGTTTTCCTATTGCTCTTATTGTTTTGTTTTCTATATCTTTTTTTCCACCAAAATAATCAAATATCTCTCCTGTTAAAACATCTTTTGCAATTGCATTTATTGTTATGTCTCTTCTTTCTAAATCTTCTTTTAATGTAACATTTCCGTCACATATAAATTCAAACTCTTTATGTCCTATTCCAATTTTTTTCTCTTTTCTTGCAAGTGCAAATTCGCATCCTTCTATTCTAAATACTGGAAATGCTTTTCCATCCATTTTTGCCATTGGAAATAAAGATATAAATTTTTCTTTATTTATACCTACTACACAATAGTCTTTATCATATGAAGGCTTTCCTAGTATTTCATCACGCACTGCTCCTCCTACTAAGTAAAGCCTTCCTCCTTCTTTGTTTATTTTTTCAGCTATTTTTGTTATTTCCATATTATCAAACCTTTTTATATTCTTTCATATGTCACAAAATAATAATCTAAATTATTTTTTTCATCTTTAATTCCTTTTTCTCTTGAAGTTTCTTTCCATATATTATCATCTATTTTAGGAAAAAAAGTATCTCCTTCAAATTCCTTATCAATTTCTGTTACATACATTTTTTTAACATAAGGCATAAGGAAATTATATATCATTGCACCACCTATTACAAAAGTTTCTTCTTTTCCTTCTATTAAATCTTGTATTTCAAGTAAAGAGTGAACTACTTTTACATTTTCATCATTTACATTAAAACTTGGGTTATTACTAAATATTATATGTTTTCTGTTTGGAAGCACTCTTCCTAAAGATTCAAATGTTTTTCTTCCCATTATTATTGTATGCCCTGTTGTTATGTTTTTAAAATGTTTTAAATCTTCTGGCAAATGCCAAATAATTTTATTATCTTTTCCTATTATATTATTTTTTGCTTTTGCTACTATTATGCTAAGCATTTTTATTCCTCCTACTCTGCTACTGGTATTTTTCCTATTTTAATTTCTTTTTGATAATCATAATCTTGTATTTCAAAATCTTCTACCTTAAACTCGTAAAAATCTTTTGTATCATTTTTAATAATTAATTTTGGATGTACATCTAATGGTTTTGCTTCTTCTATCAATTTTTTAACTAAAGGAATATGTCTATCATATATATGACAATCTCCTATATTATGTGTTAAAGTTCCTACTTCTAAACCACTTACTTTAGCAAACATATATTGAAGTGTTGCATATTGCATTACATTCCAACCATTTGCTGTTAACATATCTTGTGAGCGTTGGTTTAATATTAAATGTAATTTTCCTTCTTTTACAAGCCATTGTGTACCATATGCACAAGGTTCTAATCTCATATCTTTTAATTCTTCGTGATTAAATAAATTAGTCATAATTCTACGGCTTGCTGGATCATTTTTTAGTAAATAAAGTACATAATCTACTTGATCCATTTTCTTTATTCCTTCTTTTGTTTTAAACTCATATTTTTTACCTAATTGATACCCATATGCTTTACCTATGCTACCATTTTCATCTATCCATTGATCCCATATATGTGAATTCAAATCTTTTACATTATTTGATTTTTTTTGCCATATCCATAATATCTCATCAATTGCTTTATATACTGTTTTAGAATTGTTTCTTAGAGTTATCATAGGAAATTCTTTTCCTACATCATATTTATTACTAACCCCAACAATTGAGATATAATTCGCTTCACTTCCGTCTTCCCACCTAGTACGTACACCAGTTCCTTCTGATGAATATCCATTTTCTAATATTTCTTTACAAGTTTCTATAAAATTTTTATCTGCTTCTGTCATTTTTTTATTCCTCCATTTCTACTATATTTCTTGCCATTTGTACACCTGCTGCTGATGCCATCATAAGACCTCTTGTCATACCACCTCCGTCTCCTATGCAATAAAGATTTTTTATACTTGTTTCAAATTTTTCATCTATAAATACTTTGTTACTATAGAATTTTATTTCAGGTGCATATAACAAATTATGTGGGTCTGCAAAACCTTCTACTACTTTGTCCATTGCATTTATAAATCTTAATATATCTGTCATTGTTCTATATCCTATTGCAAATGTAATATCTCCTGGAACCGCTGATTTTAATGTTGGTACAACATCATTATTATCAAGTTCTTCTTGCCAAGTACGTTTTCCTCTTCTAATATCTCCAAGCCTTTGTACTAATATTGCTCCATTTCCTAATTCATTTAAGTTTTTTGCAACATTTTTACCATATTCTATTGGTTTATTAAAAGGTGTTTTAAAATTATGTGATACTAATATTGCTAAATTTGTATTTGTGCTTTTTTTATCTTTATATGAGTGTCCATTTACTAATGATAAATTATCATCATAGACTTCTTCAGATACAAAGCCACTAGGGTTTTGGCAAAAAGTTCTTACTTTATCTCTAAAAGGATATGGTCTTCCAATAAATTTCCCTTCATACAGATATTTATTTACATCTTTCATAACTTCATCTTTTAATTCATACCTAACACCTATATCTACTGCACCTGGTTCTGTTTTTATATTATATTTTTCACAGATATTAGATAACCAATCTGCACCTTTTCTTCCAACTGCTAATACTACTTTTTTAGCAAATAAATCTTCTTTTTCTTCTTTGTTATTTGCAGAATATACTTTAACACCAGTAACTTTTCCGTCTTCTATTATTAAATCATCTACTACTGTTTCATATTTCATTATAATTCCATTTTCTTCTAAGAAGTCTTGTATCTTTTTATATATTTCGTGGCTTTTTTCAGTGCCTAAGTGTCTTATTGGTATTCCTATCAAATCTATATCTTCTTTTTTTGCTCTTTCCTTTAGTTTATCTACTTCTTCTTTATATTCTATTCCTTCTAAATGTTTATCTGCTCCAAATTTTAGATATACATTATCTGCATAATCGATTAATTCTTTTGTTTTCTCTACTCCTATATATTTGTGTAAGTTTCCACCTACATAAATATCTTCATCTTCTTTATTATATAAAGAAAGTTTACCGTCAGAAAATGCACCTGCTCCTGAAAAACCACTTGTTATATTACAAAATGGTTTACATTTCATACACTCTCCCTTTTTCTCTACAGGGCAATATCTTTTTTCTACTGGTTTTCCTTCATCAATTAAAACTACATTTTTAGCTTTATTTTTCACAATTAATTCATAAGCTAAAAATATTGAGCTAGGTCCCATACCTACAACTATTAAATCATATTTTGCCATAATGACCACATCCTTTTTTATATCTTTAACCTCTAAAAGTATATCATATGTTTTTTTTAATTTCTACAAATTTTTAATTTTATTTTTATCAATTTTTGCTTCTTTTAGAATACTAAAAATAGTTGTTCTTTTTATGTCTTTTGTATGTCTTGCAATTGTTATTTTTCCGTGATTTTATCTTATGTTTATATTGATAATGAGCTCCTGTTACCTTATACTTATACCACCCGTCATCAAGCAAGATTTTTTCTACTTCTCTAAAAGTCATTTTTCACCTTCTTTCTTGCCCCACTTTTTATTTAAAATGAAATTTTTTAGAATTAACTTTTGACTTAAAATTCCAAGAAAAATAATGATTGAATTATATCATAAACTTAGATACAATTCAATCACTTTCGCTTTCCATATTTCGACAAAGAACTTTATTCCCACCATTTTGGAACATATTCTTCTTCGTGTTCTCCTAATTCTTGAATAAAACCATTTTTAAAATCTAATTTATATACATATTCTTCTATTTCTTTCCACTCATCTTTAGTTAATTTTCTATTTATATCTTTATATTCTTCTTTTTCTTTAGCTAAATAAGTAGGAAAATATTGTGCCATTATACTTACATAATTTTCTTTATTAATATTTTCTTTTAACCATTTTAAGATTTTTTTACTATTTTCTATATGACCTGGAAGTACTAAATGTCTTACAATTAAACCTTTTTCCATAACTCCATTTTCATTTATAACTGTTTTTCCAACCTGTTTTTGCATTTCTTTAATTGCGTTTGTTGCTGTTTCAAAATAATTATCTATTTTAGAATATTTCTTTCCTAATTCATCATAATAATATTTTAAATCTGGTAAATAAATATCTATATATCCATTTAACATTTTAATTGTTTCTATATTTTCATATCCATTTGTGTTATACACTATTGGTAATTTTAGCCCTTTTTTTCTAGCTATTTTTATTGCTTCTATTATTTGAATAACATAACTTGTTGGTGTTACTAAATTTATATTTTCCACACCTTTTTCTTGTTGCTCTAAAAATATATTTGCTAAATCTTCTATTGTTATTTCTTTACCTTTCCCTTTTTGGCTTATTTCGTAATTTTGACAGAAAACACAGTTTAAATTACAATTTGAGAAAAAGACTGTTCCAGAGCCGTTTTTACCACTAATTATTGGTTCTTCAAAATTATGTGTTGAATATAAGCCTAATTTTATATTTACAGTTGACTTACATCTTCCGATTTTACCAAGTGTTCTATTTACTTTGCACATATGTGGGCATAATGTACAACTTTCTAATCCTTCTAACATTTTTCTACTCTTTCTATTACTAAATTATTGTTTTCATTTTTAATATATATTTTCTTTTTTATAAATCTATCTTTATTATTTTTCACAATTTCTTGTACTTTTGTTTCACTGTCATCTATACCTACTCTTCCTATTTCTTCTTCATTTGTATTTTTTATTACAACACTGTTTTCTTGACTATAATCTTCTAAATATTCTAATATTTCTACTTCATATCCACTTTCGGTTTTTACTATATTTTCTAATAAAAACGAATCTTCTTCTTGGTCTAGTTCTACTTCTGTTGCTGTATATTTATTTGTTTCTGAATTATAAATAAAACTCTCATTTCCTTCTTTTGGAAACTGTTTATTAAATTTTTCTCCAAATAGTAATTTTGCTTCTTCTTCTATTTCTTCATATGTTACTTCATAATTCTGTAAATTATTTTTTACAACTTCCCATATCCATTTTTCATTCGCATTATTAATATCTTGGAATTCTGGTAAAGCTTCACCAGTTACTTCTTTCCACATATATATGCTTTTTATTTTTTCTTCTATCTTTCCTATTTCTTCTACGCTTACATTATTATTTTCATTATTACTTATTCGTACATTTTTATATATTACCATACTTATAAAAATAATTACTAATATTACTATAATTGCAAGCATTTTACGCATACTAATACCTCCCAAAAAATCTATATTTATTTTAACACACCATTTTTTTAGTTACAAGAAAAAAGAAAAAATATGATAATAAAATATCATATTTTTAGTAAGATGTGTTCCAAATGCGACTAAAAGGTCGCAAATGAAACGTCCCTATTTAAAGAATTTTTCAAATTGTTCTTCATTAATTTTTTCATTTTTAAGAAGTTCTTCTGCAATTAAATCTAGTTTGTCTCTATGTTCTTTTAATAATTCAATTGCTCTGTTGTATGCTGTATCTATCAATTCTTTAACTTCTGCACCTATTTTATCACCTATATTTTCTCCAAACATTTGCATTTCATATGGTTCTTTTCCTTGGAAATCTATTGGTCCTAATTTATCACTCATACCATATTTTGTTACCATATCTCTTGCAATATTTGTTGCTACTTCTATATCATTACTTGCTCCTGTTGAGATATCATTTATAACTAATTTTTCTGCTGCTCTACCACCAAGAAGTGCAATTAGTTTTTCTTCCATTTCTGTTTTTGATATATAATATTTATCTTCATCAGATTTATACATTGTATATCCGCCGGCAACTCCTCTTGGTATTATTGATATTTCTTTTACATTAGTTTGAGTAGGTAAATATCTACTTACAACTGCGTGTCCTGCTTCGTGATATGCTGTTAATCTTTTATCTTTTTCTGAATATTTTCTTTCTCTTTTTTCTAGTCCTACTGTTACTTTCTTAACCGCTTCTTCTATATCAGAATTTTCTATATCTTCATTTTTATTTTTAGTTGCAATTATTGCTGCTTCATTTAATATATTTTCAAGTTCTGCTCCAGTAAAGCCTGCTGTATCTTCTGCTATACTCTCTAAATTCACGTCTTCTGCTAATTTTTTATCTTTACTATGAATTTTTAGTATATCTAATCTACCTTTTAAGTCTGGTGTTGGTATTGTTATTCTTCTATCAAATCTACCAGGTCTTAAAAGTGCTTTATCTAACATTTCCGGTCTGTTTGTTGCAGCAAGTACAATTATTGTTTCTTCTGAACTAAAGCCGTCCATTTCTACTAATAATTGGTTTAATGTTTGGTTATTTTCTGTTTCTGCTCCACTATTTGAAGTTCTTCTAGAACCTATTGCATCTATTTCATCTATAAATACTATACAAGGAGCTAATTTTCTTGCTCTTTCAAATAATTTTCTAACACGAGAAGCTCCGAAGTCCTGCAAACATTTCTATAAATTCTGAACCACTCATTGAAATAAATGGTACATCTGCTTCACCTGCTATTGCTTTTGCAATTAATGTTTTTCCTGTTCCTGGTTTTCCATAAAGTAAAACTCCTTTTGGTACTCTTGCTCCCATTTTTGTATATTTTTCTGGTCTTTTTAAAAAGTCTACTATTTCCATCATTTCTTGTTTTTCTTCATCTAAACCTGCAACATCATCAAATTTTACTTTTGATTTTCTTTCTGTATCATCATATACTTTTCCTTTTTCTCCAAGTCCTTGCATTTGGAATAACATTATAAATAATGCAAGCATAATAGCTGTTGGTAGAAATGAAATTATTATACTTGGTAATTGTGATAAAACACTTCTTGGTTTTTGTATCAATTCAATTTCATTTCCTTCTTCTACTTTTGTCTGTAATAAGTCTATGAAACTTTCAACATTTGGAAGTATTGTTGTTTTTTCTTCTTCTTCATTTTTCAATTTTACTTTAGCTGTTGTACTCCCTGTTCTCATTTCTACACTCTCTACATTTTGAGCATTTATTTCATTTATCAAATCTGTATATGCTAAAGTATTTTCTTCTTCTTTTTGTTTATTATCCATTAAATAAATTGTAAGTGCTGATAATATAACTAATACTACTAATAATACTATAAGTAATATTAATTGATTTCTTTTTTTCTTATCCCTATTTCTATTGTTTTTCTTTTCTTTACTCATCTTTTCTCCTTCTTCCCCTTTAAGCTCCAGAACCTTCTGGTTCTTCTCCTGTATTTTCATCTTTTTCTTTTTTCTTTTTTTCTTCTTCCTTATCTTTTTTCTTTCTTTCTTCTCTTTCTTTTCTATCTTTTTCTTCTTGTTCTTTTTCTTCCATTTGTTTTTTTATTATTTCTTGTGCTTCTGCTATTTTCATAAGTTCCATTTGTTTTTTTATAAATTCACTTTTTAATATAAATATTGCTGCTACTAAATATATTGCTGCGACGGTTACATACATCACTTGGAAATATTCCATTTCAAATTGTATAAATATGTTTATTCCTAAATATATCATATTTAAGATAGTTGATAATGTAAGTGCATATACTGCCATATTAAATATTGCAACATATCTCATTTTTATTCTAGCAAGCCACGCTGCAAAATATCCAAAGAAACTTAAGAATAGTGCACTTACAATGCTATCTAAGAAGAACATCATAAATACATATATAAAGTTTGTTAAAAATACACTTACATATAAAGATACCATTTGTCCACTTTGTATATAATTTATTACATCTTGTTTATTAAATTCTGTTATTCCCATTTTATCTATTGTTTCTTTATATGAATAAGTTATTACCCCTGCAACAGATGAATTTTTAATTCTAATTTCATCTTTTAAAACTACAATTCCTCCACCTGCATTAGTTACTTTATTTACATAGTCATTTTTAACTGTTTCATCATCTGTTTTTGTGTCTATTATAGTTTCACCTACGTAAGAATCTTCTGCTGATATTGTTATTGCTCCTTCTGATGATACATCTAAAATTCCGTCTTTATATGAAAATTCAGGAAAACTATTTTCTAGATATTCTACACCTTCTTCTATTATGCCATATGTTTGATATATCATACCTAAACTTACTATTATAGCAAGTATAGCTACTATTTTTGCTAAATAACTAATTGCTTTTCCAAAACCTTGTGCTGACATATTTGGGTATTTTTCAATTTTTGTTATTGAATACCAAACTTTCTTAAAAAAACCTGCTTTTAATATTTTTTCATCAATATCACTGTTATTTTCTTTTTTTATTTCTTCTTTTTTGTCTTTTTCTTCCATTTATCTGTACTCCCTTCTTATGCTAGAATCTACAAATTTGGGGTTTATTTCTATTTCTACTTTATCACCAATTTGAACTTCTTTATCTGTTACATCTAACACAATATGATATGCACCGCACTCTTCCTAATACTTTTATTTTTTCATTATTTATTTTAACAAATAATGCTTGTTTTTTAAATAGTTTTTTTATATCATTTTTTAAAATTCGTAATTTATCTACAAATCTAAATAAATCATCTTCTGCTTTTACATTAAACCCTTGCATATATCCACAATCTACAACTGCTATTTTTGTTGTTTTCTTTGTTTTATATGAGTTTGAATATCCTATATTAAATTTTTTAGGTAATTCTTTTATTTCTATGACTTCACTTTCTAGATATCCTATTTTATTTAATTTTAGAAAGTTATCAAAAGATAGTCTTCCGAAGAAATGCTGAACCTATTCTTACTGCATTTAAATTCATATATGGGAACTTTACAAATGCTGATGAATTACTTATATGTAGCAAGCCTGTTTCTATTTCGTTCAATTTTAATACTTCTATTACATTTATGAATCTTTCAAATTGTAATTTTGTATATTTTTCATCAAAAAAGCTAACTGAAAAGTGTGAATATGTTCCTTCTATTTTTATATGTTCTAGTGGTTTTAGAGTTTCTATCATTTCTTCTCTATTTGAATATATAAAACCATATCTTCCAAACCCTGTATCTATTTTTAAATGTACTCTTATTTTTTTATTTAATTCTTTTCCAACACTTTCTATACTTTTTGCATCTTCTTTTGAGCTTAATGTTAATATTATATCATTATCTATTAACTTTTTTATGTCCTCTTTGTTACTATTTGGTGTTAATAATAATATTTCTTCTTTTATTCCTGCTTCTCTTAAAATATATGCTTCATCTTTTGTTGCAACTGCAAAGCTTTTTATTCCTTTAGATATTAATATTTTTGTAAATTCTACTATTCCTAAACCATATCCATTTGCTTTTACAACTGCTATTATTTTTAAAGAATTACCTTTATCATCTTTTCCGTTTTTTTCTACTAATTCTTTTATTCTTTCTATATTTTCCAATAAATCTTTTTTATTAATTACTAGAGTACTCAAGATTTTCTCCTTTATTTTGTTAATTTACTTTTTATTTGTCTTAATGTTCTAAAAGTTTTTTCTGAGAATTTATATAATTTATATATAAATGGTTTAAATGGATAATATACTTCACCTATAAATTCTGTAAATGTTGCTCCAAAACCTTGTTTAAATCTATATAAACCATATTGTGGGTGATTTTCATCTACTACTCCTGATACTCCTCTAAAATCATATACATCGTCTTTTCTTCTAATTGCCATTTTTATCATTTCCCATTGTAATAGGTAATTTGGCATTAAATTTCTATGTTCATTACTGCTTGCTCCATATAAATACCAAGTTTTATTTCCATAAAAGATTGGTATTACTCCTGATATTGGTTTTCCTTCATAATATGCCATCAGTACTTTCATATGGTCTCCTAAACAATCATACATTTTTTCAAAATATTCTAATGGACGTATTATAAAACCGTCTCTTTTTCCTGTTTCTACCATTATTTTGTGGAAGTCTTTTAAATCTTCTTTTGTTCCTTCTTTTATAGTTACTCCTTTTCTTCCAGCAAGCCTTATATTATATCTCCATTTTTGTTTAAACCCTGCCATTACCTCTTCTTCTGTTTTATCTTTTATATCTAACCTAAATACATATCTTGGTTGTATTTCATCTTTAAAGTCTTTTGCATCATCTTTTATTTTATAACCTAGTGTTGTTACTATTTCTCTATATGCTTCGTCTGAACTTAATATGTCTGGTTCATTTCTTAGTACAAATGCATTATATTTTTTTCCTAATTCTTTTACTCCGTCTGTTAACTGTTTCATAACTTCTATATCGTGTATATCACATACAGGTCCTCTTGGTGAATATAACATATTTCCAAATATAGGCATTTTTCTAACCCATACACATAGTGAACCTATTATATTTCCTTCTTCGTCTTCTGCTAAAATTACTTCTGGTTTCCAGTTTGGCTTTTTTACTTCTGCCCATTCTAATGATTGTTGAAAATTACATCTTTCATGATTTTCTAAAAATTCTTTGTATTGTTTTTTTGATTCTTCATCTGTTACGAATCTCATTTTTTTATCACTCCTATTTATTATTTACAATCTAAACGTATTTTACACTAATTTACGAAATTTTACAACTAAATTTTAAAAATACCTAGAGAAAATCTCTAGGTATTTTATGGAGCAGGTAGTGGGAATCGAACCCACGTCATTAGCTTGGAAGGCTAAGGTTCTACCATTGAACTACACCTGCAAAAAA
>CALXEY010000006.1 GCA_944387455.1 uncultured Clostridia bacterium | reverse complement strand
GACGGTTCTACTGTAGATTGGTTATATTATAATTAAAGAAAAAAATATAGTATGAAATTAAACATACTATATTTTTTACTTTATTGCCAGACAAGTATTGGATAACCATTATTTATATTATTTGTATCTTCTTTAAATTCATTACCTAATATTGATAAAATACCTGGAATTTCACTTTTTTCTACTAATTTTACATTATTTATTGTAGTCGTGGGATGTTGCTCTCCAATTACAGCAAAATTTCCACTTGTTATTCCTAAACAATTATCTAAGGTAGAGTTATAAGCATTTCCTGCAATTTGCCCAATATGTTGTAAAGCTATTTTTTCTGTATTTGTTTTTCCAATATTGTAACAATTACTTATATTTCCTTCAATATTTCCAATTATATTACCAACAAAATATTTATTATTTTCTATAGCATTATTGATATTTATATCTCCCATATTAAAACAATTTTCAATCTCTGAACCTGCTTTGCCTGCACCAGCTATATTTCCTATTTCTATTGTATTTGTTGGCTCACAGTCAATATATAGATTAATTATTCCAGAGTTGTAACTATTTTCTAGTGTATTATTAGAAATATTACCAGTAATACCACCAACTAATATTTTAATATCTGTATTTAGAAAAAAATTAATTATTCCTAAATTGTAGCAATTTTTTATATAATCCCCTGTACAAGCTCCTGATATTCCTCCAATAGAAACTGTAGAAGTTTTATTAGAAGATATCTCTAACTTAGCTTTAGAAAAGCAGTTTTCTATTGTTCCCATACTTTGACCAACTAATCCACCATAATATATAGATTTTACCCCATTATCTGTTAAACTTGAATTTCCACTAACACCACAGTTTATTATTTTTCCAGAATTTCTTCCCACTAAAATACCCGAAATTATATGCATATTATTAGTTATGCTGGTTATATTAGCATTATTTATTATTAAATTTTTTATTTCTCCTCCATTCGTAGTAAAAAAACCTACCATTGAAGTGTATTCTGAATTTTCATAATATAAATGTAAGTTTGAAATCACTTTAGAATTTCCATCAAAAATACCACAAAAATAGTTTGTACTTATATTTGCATCATAGTTTGTTCCTATTGGTACAAAACCTTTTCCTGTTGTTAATAATGTCTTTAATTCCCCATCATATCCGTATTTTTCATAATCTGTTCTTAATGGGTCTACATATGATTTTGTAGAATTAAAATCTAAACTTGTTCCTAGTTTTACTGTTTTTCCAAAATAGTTATTTCCTTTTGTTACGTCATAAGCAAAAAATACCAAATCTTCTATACTATTTATGACTAATGTGTTTTCATCTTCTTTTTCTAATTCTCCTGGTTTTTCATCTGTTACTTGTTCTACCTCTACTCTATTTAATGTTTCATTTATTAAGTCTTCTTGTTTTAATAAATCCAGTTTTTCATTTCTTTCTTCCTCTTCTGTTTTATTTTTAGCATTTTGAGCTTGGCTAAGTATACCGGTTTTCACCTGTTAGCATTGCAATTGAAACACCAGCTAATATCAAAAGTATAACTATTGTAACAATTAAAGCTATTAGTGTAATTCCTTTCTCTCTGTTTTTACGTCCTTTTTTAGTTTCTTTTTTGTTTGTAATTTTCTTTTCTTTCATTTTATTTTTTCCTCCCTTTTTTTATTTTCTTTCTTTTATTTTTAAACATAAAAAGATAGCAATAAAAGACCTAATTTTTAGGCTCTTATTGCTATCTTTTCTTTTATTTTTGTTATATTATTATTTATTAAAAACCTACTTGTGTGTGTGTGTGTGTGTGTACAGCCACAAGACTTTCAAGTGTTCTAATCATCTACTTATTCCTCTTTTCATTTGTTTTAGTATTTAGTTTTCTTGGTATTTTTATACTATTTTTTGTACGATATTTTTGTCGTATGCTGTATATTTATTTTACATATAAATATTTAATTTGTAAATACTTTATTTTAATTTTTTCTATTTTTTCTCAAAATTCCATAACCCTAATTTTCCTTTTGCTTCCATTGGTTTATCAAATTTTTCTATCACTCTAACTTTCCACGCAAATTGCTCATTAAAAATACTTTTACTGTAAACTTCTTTATTTTCTTTTCGCCTTTCATCAAAAAAATCTTTCGTTGTTTTTATACAATCTAGTAATTCTACTTTACCAATTATTTTTCCAAGTGGCATATCTTTCAAATATTTTCCTAATCTTTTATTTGCCTCTTTATCTACAGATTTTCCTGCGTGAATTAAAAGTTCTCCTCTATAATTTGTTTTCCAACTTCTAAACTCATATTCTTTATATCCTTCAATTATCAAACTTGCCCAAGGCTGTTTAATTGTTAAAACTTTCATCATTTTCTCCCATTATCTTTTATATATTCATTTTTTATTTTATAACTGTAATTTTCTCATTTACACCTGCATTTTTTCATTTTACACCTGCATTTTTTATTTTACACCTGTAAAAAAAGCACATAATGTGCTTTTAATTTTGAGACAAAAAAGCCCCGTCCCCATTTGTCGCATTTTTTCTATCTTCTTGTTCTAGCTTTTCTAGCTCTTCTAGTTCTTGTTTGTGTTCTAATTCTTCTTCATCTACTTTTTCTGCTTTATTGTCTTTTATTATTGTAATATCACTCATTGGATATTTTTTAGAAACAAAATTGTCTCCATCTTTTACTTTAACTCTAAGAATTTCTCTTAAAGTTTCTATATATTCTACTTCACCTTCACCATCTGGTGTTTTTACTGTTGCACCTATGCTTGGAAGTTTTTTTAATTTTTCTTCATAAACTTCATTTTCATATTTTAAACAACACATAAGTCTACCACAATTTCCTGATATTTTACTTGGGTTTAGTGATAAGTTTTGTTCTTTTGCCATTTTTATTGAAACTGCTTCAAAGTCTCTTAAGAAAGAACAACAACAAAGTTCTCTACCACATACTCCATTTCCGCCTATTCTTTTTACTTCGTCTCTTACACCTATTTGTCTAAGTTCTATCCTTGTTTTATATATTGCAGCTAAGTCTTTTACTAAATCTCTAAAGTCTATTCTTCCGTCTGCTGTAAAATAAAATAACATTTTGCTATTATCAAATTTATATTCTACATCTGTTAATGTCATTTTTAGCCCGTGTTCTTTTATTTTCTTTTGACATATACCAAATGCTTCTTTTTCTTTTCTTCTACACTCTTCAAAATGTTTATGGTCTCTTATGTTTGCAATTCTAATTACTTTTTTTAAAGGTGCAAGTATTTTTTCATCTTCTATAAAACGGTTTGGTATTACTACTTCTCCATATTCTTCACCTTGTGCTGTTTCTACTATTACTTTAACTCCTTTTCTTACTCTTAAACTTTTAGGGTTAAAGAAATATATTTTGCCTAATTTTTTAAATCTAACTCCTATTATATTTTTCAAACTACTTCCTCCCAAATATTAAATAACATATTATCTATACTCATATCATAATTTGCATTTTGAGTAATTCTTCTCTTAGTGTTTTCCACAATTTTTATACATCTTGTGTATTTTACATTTTTTTTTGCTTTTCTTAAAAATATTATATTAATATAATCTAAAATATCTAATATTTCATCTTTTGAAGTATATAAAATATCTAATTTTTTAATTAAATCTATCAAATCTTCTTTTTCTATATTATCAATTGCTTCTTCTATATTTTTATAGATTTCCTGTTTGTCTTTTAGTTCAATTGCTTTTCCAATACTTCCTTGGAATACTTCTAGCATATTATTACTTACTTGTATATTATAATTTTTTTCTAAGTAATTTTTTATATCTAAGTCTGATATCTGGTTAAAGTGTAATATCATACATCTTGATTTTATAGTAGGTAAAAATGCATTTTCATTTTCTCCTATTAATATTATTGTAACAAATTCTGGTGGTTCTTCTAGTGTTTTTAGAAGTGCATTTTGTGCTTCTTTTGTCATAAAATCTGCATTATCTATTATATATACTTTTTTACTAGAAATGATTGGTTTTTCTTGCACTCCTATTTGCATATTTCTTATTTGGTCTATTTTTAAAGTATTTCCTTCTGGTTCTATTACAAAAAAGTCTGGGTTATTTCCACCTTCAAATTCTAAACAAGATTTACAGTTATTACAATATTTATTATCTTCATTTAGGCACAATATTCCTTTTGCCAGTTCTTTTGCTATCATTTTTTTACCAATTCCTGCTTGTCCTAAAAATAGATAACTATGTGATATTTTATTATTTTTTATTCCTTCTTCTAATGATTTTTTTATTTTATCATTTCCTAGAATATCTTGAAACATAATTTTTCCTCTATTCTACTTTTCCCCATTTATCTAATGGCCATATTCTTAATGCTACTTTACTTTCTATTTTTTCTAATGGAATACAACCAAATGCTCTACAGTCTGTGCTATGATTTCTATTATCTCCCATTGCAAACACACAATTTTCTGGTACTGTAAAATCATCAAAGCCTGGTCCTATTACATCTGTTACTACTCCTGGTTGTAAATATGGTTCTTCTAATTGTTCTCCATTTACAAATACTTTCCCCTCTTTTATTTCAATATGGTCACCTGGTAAGCCTATTACTCTTTTTATATAACTTCTTTTTCCTATTTCTAAGAAGTTTTTAACAAACCAATCAAAACCTTTTCTTTCTTCATATTTAGCAACTGGGTTTGATTGATCTATTTCTGATTCTGAATATCCTGTTACTGCTGGTTCTTCAAAAGTTATTATATCTCCTCTTTCTGGTAATGTTTTTGTTGTTCTTCCCCACCTATTTAACCAAAGCCTTTGGTTTTGTTCTAATGTTGGATACATAGAACTCATTTGAACTATTGTTGGTGTTCCTATAAAATAACGGAATAACATAGCTAGCACAAGTGCTATTATTATACAATATCCCCACTCTAATACTTCTTTAACTTTTGAATTCAACTTTTATCTCTCCTTTGTATTTACTTTTATTTTCGACTATTTAATTATACACAAATTTTTTAATTTTTTCAAGCACTATTCGGCTTTTGTAGGAATTCTAATTACAACTTCTGTACCTTGTCCTACTACACTTTTTATATCTATACTTCCACCATTTTTATCTAATATTTCTTTTGCAATTGAAAGCCCTAGACCAGTTCCACCCATTTCTCTTGTACGTGCTTTATCTACTCTATAAAACCTTTCAAATATTCTTCCTAAATCTTCTTCTGGAATTCCTATTCCATTATCAAATACTTTTATATATGCATCATTATAAACAAAGCCTACATATATTTTTATTTCTCCACCGATCAGGTGTATATTTTATACTATTTGATAATATATTTAAAACAACTCTTTCTATATCATATTTATCTGCATAAACTGGTGGTACATCTGCTGTTACAAAACAATTTACTTTGTGGTTTTTCTTCTTTATTTCTATTGCTAATTTATCTTGGCATTTTTTTACTAAATCTCCTAAGTCAAATGTCTCTTTATTTGCTGATTTATTGTTATTATCATATCTAGAAAGTGTAAGTAAATCTGTTACTAATCTTGCCATCCTTCTTGCTTCTGTTGCTATTACATTTAAAAATTTATTTTCTGTTTCTTTATCATATTCACCTTCAAGTAAAGTATCTGCATAACCCATTATTGATGTAATAGGTGTTTTTAATTCGTGTGATACATCTGCTACTAATTCTTTTTGCATATTATCTAATTTTACGTGTTCTGTAATATCTTGTATAACTGCTATCACACCGTCTGGTCTTTCTGTATCATTTTTAAATGGTGCAAAAAATACATTTACATATCTATCATCTACTTTTATTCTTTGCTCTGTTGATGTCCAATTTTCTAGATATATTATTTTTTCCATATTAATACTTACATCATATTTTTTGAATATATCATCAAATGTATTGTCTTCTGGTCCTATACTTAAGAATTTTTTTGCTGCTGGGTTTATTAAAATAATTTCTCCTTTTCTGTTAAATGCAATAATACCATCTGTCATATGTAAAAGTATTGTTTCTATTTGGTTTTTCTGTGTTGAAACTTCACTTAGTTTTTCTTTAAGTTCTGTAGTCATAAGCCCTAACACATTTTCTAAATTCCCCATATCTGTTTTTTTCTTTGTTTTTCTATTTCCTTCTTTATCTTCTTCTGCAATTTTTTCTGCACTTTTGATTAATTTATTGATTGGATAAATTACAAATTTAGATAAGAATAAAAATATTAAAACACCAATTAATGCAAATACTGCTGTTGATATTATTAATGTTAAAAATGTATTTTCTCTAATATTTGCAATTATACTTGTAACTTGTCCTAAATCTTGCAAAGTTCCATTTTCTATTCCAACATCTAGTCTATTTAAAGAATACATATAAAAAGTTCCAAGTGCTCCTATTAAAACTATTCCTACTAAGAAAAATATTAATATTATTTTTATTTGTATGTTTTTAATCATCATTATCCCTCTATTTTAATAATTTTAAAATTTCTTCATAAATTTTATCCTCTGCATCTGCCGTTGATATTTTTAATGCATTTTTTCCCATTTCGTCCAAAAGTTTTTTGTTTAATACTATTTCTTCTATTTGCTTATTTAATTTTTCTCCTGTTAATTCATCATTTAATATTATTTTACTTGCTCCTACATTTTCTAATGCTTTTGCATTATATAATTGGTGGTTATGGCTAACATTTGGAAGTGGTACTAAGATTGAAGGTTTTCCTAAATTTGATATTTCTGTAATTGTCATTGCTCCACTTCTTGCTACAATTAAGTCTGAAATATTCATTATTTCTTCCATATTATATATATATGGAAGTATTTTCATATTAGGTATATTATTTATATTTAAGCTTTCATTTTCTAATTCTTCTTTTATAATATCATATTGTTTTTGTCCTGCTCCCCATATTATTTGGTAATCTTTATTTAATTTTTCTTTTATTATTTCTAGTATTGAATCATTTATTTTTTTAGCACCTTGGCTACCACCAAATATTAGAACGATTGGTTTATCTATTTCTAAATCTGCACCATAGATTATTCTATTTTTTTCTTCTTGTTTGTAAGCTTTTTTCTTTATTTTTACAGGTGTTCCTGTAAAAATTACATTTTTACAATTAGGTATTCGTGGTATTGCATCTTTAAAAGAAACAAGTATTGTATCTGTTTTTTTCGCAAGCATTTTAACTGCTTTACCTGGAAAAGCATTACTTTCGTGTAATAATGTTGGTATTTTTAAGCTATGTCCTGCTGTTATTGTCGCTCCACAAATATACCCACCTGTTCCTATTACTATATCTGGTTTAAATTCTTTTATTATTTTCTTAGCTTCGCCAAAACCTTTTAAAGTTTTTAACATCTTCTTTAAATTATCTATAGAAATTTCTTTACTTAAACCATATGCATCTATTGTTTTTAATTTATACCCTGCACGTGGTACTAAGTCGTTTTCTAATCCTCTTGTTGTTCCTATAAACATAATCTCAGAGTCTTTTTGTTCTTTTTTTATTTTATTTGCTATAGCAAGACCCGGGTTTATATGACCTGCTGTTCCTGCTGCTGCAATTATTACTCTCATTATTTTTCCTCCAAAAAATATTTTTATAATTAAGAGACACTTTTTCTTTTTTATTTTTCTAAAGTGCCTCTATTTTTTATTCTTTTGCAGACGCTCTTGAAATATTAAGCAATATTCCCATTTCACAAAGTAATATAAACAAAGCCGTACCGCCCATAACTAAAGAACGGAAGTGGCATACCTGTTACTGGCATTGATGATGTTACAACTGCTATATTTATTATTACTTGTATTGCAACTAATGATGTTATTCCTATTGCAAGTAAGCTTCCAAACATATCTGGTGCTTTCATTGCAATTAATATTCCTCTCCAAATTAATATTGCAAATAAAATTATTACAACTGCACAACCAATAAAACCTAGTTCTTCTCCTAATATTGAGAATATAAAATCATTATGTGGTTCTGGTATATATAAATATTTTTGTTTACTCTCTCCTAGTCCTGCACCAAAAAGCCCACCTGAACCTATTGCATATAAACTTTGTATTACTTGCCAACCTGTGTCTGATGCATCTTTCCAAGGGTCTAAAAATGTTACAACTCTTTGTAATCTATATGGAGAAGTTATTACTAATGCAATTATTGCAGGTATTCCAATTGCTCCTCCTGTTGCTAAAAAGTGCCAGAATTTACAACCTGCCATTATCATCATAATTGAGCAAATTCCTATTATTACAATTGAAGCACTAAAGTGTGGTTGTAGTAATAACAAGCCTATTATTGGTGCTAGAAATATCATATGTTTTATAAAACCTTTTCCATATTTATTAAGCTCATCTCTATTTTTAACTAATATTCCTGCATAAAAAATTATCATAAGTATTTTTACAAGTTCTGATGGCTGAAATGATAATGTGTCTGTAACATATATCCATCTTTTAGCTCCATTTACTTCTCTACCTGCAACTAATACTAATACAAGTAAAATAAATGCTATAACCCACGCGTGTTTATAAAATTTTTGGTAAAACCTATAATCTATTTTTGAAATAAACATCATTGCAATTATTCCAAGTATTGCAAAAAGAAGTTGTTTTGTAAAATATGAATAACTATTTCCGGTCTTCTGCTAAAGCTGACGGTGAACTTGCTGAAAGCACCATTACTAAACCTATTGATAGTAATAGCAAAATAGTTATTACTAATGTAAAATCTACTGGATTATTTACAAAGCTTGAAAAAGTTTTTTTCTTTTTTGCCATATAAATTTCTTCCTTCCTTAACTTTTGTTTCTCTTTAATTTTATATAATTACAAGTCCAATTATGCATAATAATAAAGTTACTAAACTAAATACTATTACAACTTTGTTTTCTTTCCAACCAGAAAGTTCAAAATGATGATGTATTGGTGTCATTTTAAATACTCTGTTTCCAGTTTTCTTGAAATATGCTACTTGTATTATTACAGATAATGTTTCTATTACTGGTACTAATGCTATTACTATTAACAATAATGGCATTTTTAAATATAGTGCTATGGCTGAAATTACTCCACCTAAAAGTAGTGAACCAGTATCTCCCATAAACACCTTTGCTGGGTGTAAATTAAACATTAGAAAGCCTAAAACTGTACCTATTACTACACTTCCAAACACTGATATTTCTGGATGTCCAAATAATATTCCTATTATTGTTAAACAAGTAATTATAATTGCACTAACACTAGATGCCAAGCCGTCTATTCCGTCTGTTAAATTAATAGCATTTGTAGTTGCTAAAATTACGACTATAGCAAATGGAATATAAATATATACTGGCATTTCTATATAATCTTTTAATATCGGTATATATGTGTCTGTTCCAATATGTAAGCCATATACTAGATATATAACATATGCTACAGATATTATTAAAAGTCCTAACATTTTATAGCTTGGTTTTAGCCCTTTTGTATTTTTTAAAACTAATTTTTTAAAATCATCTATAAAACCAATTACTCCAAAACCTATTGTTAACATTAAGATTGGAAGTAAATTATTTGCTAGCTCCCCTTGGTTTGTTGCACTTAAATATATATATGCTCCTGTAATTATTACTATCATTGCAATAATCATCATTATTCCACCCATTGTAGGTGTTCCTTGTTTTTTCAAATGTGATTTTGGTCCGTCGTCTCTTTCTATTTGTCCTACTTTAAACTTTCTAAGTATTGGTATTATAATCATACCTAATATAACTGTTACAAAAAATGATATAATTAATAGTATTGTTTCTATCTTCATTATTTTCAAACCTTTCCAAAGAAAACTATAATAACATATTTTTCTTTTTATTTAATTTCATTTGTAATTTCTTTTATAATTTCTCTTTCGTTAAATGGTAATTTTTCACCATTTATTTCTTGATACATTTCGTGTCCTTTTCCTGCAATTACAACAACATCTATCTTGTTTGCTATTTTTATTGCTTCTTTTATTGCTTCTTTTCTATCTAATATTATTTCGTATTTTCCTTTTGTTTTCTTAATTCCTTTTTCTATTTCTTTTACAATATCTTCTGGCTTTTCACTTCTTGAATTATCTGTTGTTATAATTATATAATCTGCTAATCTTCCTGATACTTCTCCCATTTGAGGTCTTTTTTCTTTATCTCTATCTCCTCCACAGCCAAATACACATATTACTTTTCCTCTTGTATACATTTTAACAGTTTGTAAAATGTTTTCTAAACTTTCTTTAGTATGTGCATAATCTATCATTATTGGTATTTCTAGTTTATTTGCGACCATTTCTGATCTACCAGGTACACTTATTTTTTCTAATACTTCTTTTATTATTTCAGGAGAAACATCAAATTTCTTAGCCACACAAATAGCAGCTAAAGCATTATATACACTAAATCTTCCTGGTATTCCTACTTTTACCCTTTCGTTTCTATCTGTTAATTTCACTTTAAAATCTGCATATGTATTTGTTACTGTTATATCTCTTGCCATTACATTTGCAAAATTATCTATTCCATATGTTGTAATATTACTATCTGGAAATAGTTTTGGTATTTTTGAGCCTTGAACATCATCTCCATTTACTACTCCCACTTTACACATTTTAAATAACTCTAATTTTGATTGTAAATAATCTTCCATTGTAGGGTGTTCTTTCTTACTTATATGGTCTTCTGAAAAATTAGTAAATACTACAATGTCAAATTCACAACCTACTACTCTTTTAAGTTTTAAACTTTGTGAAGAAACTTCCATAACAACAACTTCTACTTTTTCTTTTACCATTTTACTAAAAATTTCCTGTAATTCTAAACTCTCTGGTGTTGTTCTGTCATTTTCTTTTATTTTTTTACCATTTATTACAGTTTCTATAGTTCCTATTAAACCTACTTTTTTTCCTGCTTTTTCTAAAATTTCTTTTATCATATATGATGTTGTTGTTTTTCCCTTAGTTCCTGTTATTCCTATTAATTTAAATTTTTTTGAAGGGTTTTTATAATAGTTACAAGAAACTATTGCTAGAGCTTCTCTAGTATTTTTTGCCATAACAACAACTGTATCTTTTTTTACTTTAAAAGATTTTAAATCACAACCTTCTTCTATTAAAATTGCTATTGCTCCTTTTTCTATTGCTTCATTAATAAATTCGTGTCCGTCTTGTTCAAAACCTTTTATTGCAACAAACAAATATCCTTCTTCTACTTTGTTAGAATTATAAGCAATACCTTTTATATCAATGTCTAGGTCTCCTCTTGCTTTTAAACCTTCTAAGCCTAATAACAATTCTTTTAATTTCATTTTAATATCCTTTCAAAATTTATAAAGTATTGTTTTTTTCCGCTTTATTATATAACTTTTACATTATTTTGTAAAGCAAAAAACTATTATTTTAAATATATTTTACTTCCTTTGTTTACCTTAATTCCTGCTTTTGGTGTTTGTTCTTTTATAAATGTACTTTCTTTATCTATTTCATTACTTTCTATTTCATATACCGCTTCTAAACCACTTTCTTTTAATATTTTTTCTGCTTCTTTTAAAGACTTTCCAAGTACATCTGGTGTTTGTACTTCTTCTACTATTTCTACATCATCTCCTGTTTTATTTACTTCTAAATATGGTAATACCTCTGATAAAATCTGCCCACCTACTGGTGCTGCTACTCCTCCTGCTTGTTTTATTTTATCGCTACATTTGTTTTAACATTTAACAATAATATTACATAAAATAATAGAAAACTAAAAAGAGAAGGTGTGCTTTATGTTATCAAATATATTTCATAATGCTAAAGCTGATGTTAAAGGTGTCAAATCATATCCAAAAATAAAAGGTATTGTTACTTTTAAAGAAACTAAATATGGTATTCTTCTCACAGCTAAAATTAATGGACTTCCAACATCTAAAAACAATTGTACTGGTAATTTTTTTGGCTTCCACATACATGAAGGAACGAGTTGTACTGGTAATTTAAATGATGAATTTGCAAATGCAAAATCACATTTAAATACTACTAATTGTCTACACCCTTTTCATCTAGGAGATTTACCGCCATTAATTGAGAACAACGGATATTCTTATATGTCTGTTTTAATTAACAAATTTAAACTTAGTGATATTATAGGAAAAGTTATAATTATTCATAATTCTCCTGATGATTTAAAATCACAACCAAGTGGAAATTCTGGAACTAAAATTGCTTGTGGGAAAATAGAAAAAATTAGGCTATATAACTTTTAAATTTTCTCTTTATTATTTTCTATATAGCCTAATAGCTTTTTCGAGTCTTTCTTAAATTTAAAATGAATTTTTATTTTTCCATTTTCATAAACTTCTATATAATCAATTAATTCTGCTATAATGTCTCTATCTAATTTTTCTATATTTTTATATATTTTAAAGTTCTCTATCCATTTGTTGTTTTTATTTATAATATTTTTTTCTTTTTCCTTATTTATTTCAAATTTTACAATTGTATCTTTTATTCTTTCTATATCTTTTTCATATTTTTGTTTATACTCAAAATACTCTTCTTTTGTTATATATTCATTTTTCCAATCTTCATAAAGACTTTTTTTAAATTTATTTAATTTTTCTATTTCTTTTTCATTAACTTGTTTTATATCATATATATTTTTATTTTCTATTTTTTTATCTTTAAATTTTTCAAATTCTTTAATTAAATTTTCAAAATTAACAAACAATTCTATATGTAATTTAATAACCTCCAGCACTGCTTTTTCTAATTCTCCTACTTTTAAAGTATGTTTTGTGCACAATTTATTTGATTTTTTTCTATATGTACCACATATGTAATATTCATAAACTTTACCAGTTTTATTTTTACAATATTTTTTATTCATTGCTCTCTTACAATCTCCACATTTTAAAATCCCTGCCCAAATACTTAATTTTCCATTATTTTGTACTCTTGTATCAACCTTTCTTAAATTTTGTGCTTTTTTAAATAGTTCTTTATCTATTATTGCTTCATGCATATTTTCTACTGTAACCCACTCCTCTTCAGGTACTTGTTCTACTTTGTGAATTTTATAACTTTTTACTCTTCTTTTTCCTTGTGTAACGTTTCCTATATAAATATCATTTTTTAAAATATTTCTAATTGTTGATGGAGACCACAAATATTCCTCTTTTAAAATTTTAGAATTACTATAATTTTGATTTAATTTTTTCTTTTTATAACCTGTTGGGTTTAAAACTCCTATATCATTTAATTTACGACATATACTTAAATTTCCTAAACCGTCATTTACTTTCCACTCAAATATTTTCCTTACAATTTCAGAAGCCTCTTTGTCTATTATTAGCTTATGTTTGTTGTTCGGGTCTTTAATATAACCATAAGAAGGAAATGCTCCCACAAATTCACCGCTTCTTTTTTCTTCCATTTAATGCAGATCTTATTTTTATTGATGTATCTCTACAATACTCATCATTAATCAAATTCTTAAATGGTACTAATATTGTATTTGTACTTGTAGGGCTTTTAAAACTATCTACAAAATCATTTATTGCAATAAATCTTACATTATATAATGGAAATATTTGCTCTATGTAATTTCCAACTTCGATATAATTTCTACCAAGTCTAGATAAATCTTTTACAATTACACAATTAATATTTCCATTTTTCATATCTTCTAATAATTTCTGAAAACCAGGTCTATTAAAATCTGTTCCTGTATATCCATCATCAATATAAGTATCATAAATATTTAAATCTTTATATTCAGAAATATATTCATTTAACAATGTTTTTTGACTTGTTATACTATTACTTTCACTTTTTTCTGTTCCATTATCTTCATCTTCTTGTGAAAGTCTTATATATAAAGCTACTGACCATACTCTTATTTTATCTCCATTTAAATTTTCTAAAGAATATTTTGATTTTCTTCCAGCCAATATTCTACCTCCTCATTTTATATTTTTGTTTCATAATATTTAAAATACACTCGTTTAAATCTTTATTATTATTTGCATATTCCATCTCTACTTGTATATTACCTACTTTAAATAGATATTTTTCTAATATGCAATTACCAAAATTATTTTTCTTTTCCATAACACATACCTTCTTTTTTTCTTTTGTTTAATCTTATTATTTTCATTACAAAAAAATAACTAGAATTTATAAAAACTAAATCTAGTTATTGTCATTATTTATTTCTATTAATAATATATTCTACAGGCTTATATACTGATGTATAAGGATTACAATTTATATTAATAATTTTACTTCCATTTTTTATTTGTTCTTTTTCTAATTTTTTACTGTTTTCTATTGCTTTATTTGTTTTATCTTTAATAATTTCATATATATCTATATTTTTTTCATAAGCAGGTATATATTTTTTTAAATCATTTATAATTTCTTTGTTTGATAAATATACTTTACTTGTATAAGAATAATGTAGTCTATACCATAGCTCGAAACACGGAATAGAAATTATTATTTCTATTCCATTTTCTGATGCTAGCTTTATTGCCTCATTTATTCCTCTTTGCTTATTACTATCTATATCAGCATCAAATACACAATATATCTTATCTCCATTTTCTTGACTTATATCTTCTTTTTCCATATAACCTATTAATGTCTTTATCATACTTACTGGGTCAGTATCTTGTCCATAAGCAAATTTTATAATATATGGGTTTTCTCTTTTTTGAAAATTTTTAAAATATATTTCTTCCGTCTTATTTTTACCTTCAAACTCAAATAATATATTTTCTTTTGTTTTTCTATTTTTTCTATTTCTTTTTATTTGTTCTATTCTTCTGGCCATAAATTATCACCCATAGCTACAAAAGGTACTGCTCCATATCTTCCATTTAAATATCCTTTTTGTATATTTTCCGTTTTTCTAACAGGAAAATCATCTAGTGGATATAAATCTGTAGCTCCTTTCTTATAGTCTTTTTCAGTAAACCATATTTGATCTCTCCTAAATAAATTTAAACTTAATAAGTTAGTATCATGTGTATTAAATATTAATTGTGCACCATTTTTATTATATTCTTCACTATTAAATAATTTAACTATATATTTTACTAAAAATGGGTGTAAACTTCTGTCTAATTCATCAACAATTAATATCTTTCCTTCTTTTAAAACACTTAATAAAATTGGGTTTAAAATAAATAGATTTTTTGTTCCTAAAGATTCTTCTTCAAAATCAAAACTTATACTTTTTTCTTTTCCTGATTCATCTATTATATTATGACTTGTAGTTACATTAAAGCCTTTTGCTCCTTTTGGAAAAAATACTCTTAATTCAGGTGGCATTGTAGATAATTGTTCTTCTGGTATTTCTACATTTGTTACATTATAATCATTAATATTAATCTCCGCTTCATTTAATAAATTTAGTGAGAATTTTCTTAATTCTCCATTTTTATCATTATAATACTCTTCAAACGAATTTACTTTTAAATTTTCATAATCAAATAATACATTAATCCCATTAGTAAAAAAATCAAAAACTGGTTTTGTTTTTTCATAATTCCAAGTAGTTGCTGTAGCTAAGAAAAACTTATTTTCCATATTTTTATTTTCTATATCTTTTAGTTTTTTCTCTGCTAAAGTATAGTGAAATTTATTAATTTCTGTTCTTTCAAAAATTTCTGTTTCTCTTCCATTTGGATAATAATATAAATATTCTTCATAAATCCTATTACTATCAGCACTAAAACCATATACATATTTTATATTATTTATTATCATTATAAACTCAAAAGAACTTGGTTTTTTCTTAAAATTCTCATCTAACTTAAATGGAGTTATAGGTAATTTCATTCCTGGTTGCATATTATTAGAATTTTTCATCATAAATATTACAGAATTTATAGCTTTAAATAAATTTGTTTTTCCTGATGCATTTGCTCCATATATTACGGCTGATTTTAAGTATCTTTCATTATTTCCTTCTATTGTGTTTTCAGGCAATTCTTTATCACAAGAAGCTAACATACTAAAAACAATTTTTTCTTTTATTGACATATAATTTTGAACACTAAATTGTACTAACATTAAATATACCTCCTAGTATAATATAATTATATTATATTACAATTGTTAACTTTTGTAAACTTATTTTTATAATTATATTTAACATTTTTGCATTTTTTATACAAATTTTAAAAATAAATTTGTGAAAAATATATTTTTATTTTGGCTTTTATAATAATTAATTACACGAAATCATATTTTTATGTGTAGTGTTAAAATGATTTTCTGACCCCCTTGGTGACCACCCTCACCGCGTTGGGTTATATAGTGTAACTAGCAATACAACCTGTGGATCATCTATTGGAGCAACTCCTAAAAATGAAGTTACATATTTATTTGTATTTACTCCGTCTTCTGACGTTCCTGTTTTTCCACCTATTCTATATCCTGCAACTTTTGCATTTTTCCCAGTTCCTTCTGATACTACAGATTCCATCATACTAAGAACTTTTTCCGAGGTTTCTTTTGATATTACTGTTCCTTTGTTCTCTACTGGAATATCTGTTATTTCCTTTGTTTTACTATTTATTATTTGTTTAACAACTCTAGGTTTTACACTTGTTCCACCATTTGCAACCGCTGATACTGCTGTTACTAATTGTATTGGTGTTATTTCAAATCTCTGTCCAAAACTAATTGTTGCAAGTTCTACAGGTCCTACTTTATCTTCTTTTAAGAAAATACTATTTGCTTCACCTGGCAGGTCTATTCCTGTTATTTCTAAAAGTCTAAATTTTTCTAGATAATTATAATATGTTTCTACTCCCATTTTTTGCCCAAGACCAATAAATACAGGGTTACAAGAATTCATTAATGCTTGCCTTAAACTCTCAGAGCCGTGAGGTCTATAATATCTCCAACACTTTATCCTAACTCCTGCAACTTCTATTCCACCAGTACAGCAAAATTCTCCTTCATTATCTGTATCTGTTATCCCTTCTTCTAATGCTGCTGATGCTGTAATTATTTTAAATACAGAACCTGGCTCATATGTATCTGCAATTGCTTTATTTCTCCATACTGCTTGCAAAGATGTTGTTTTCTCGCTTTGAGACATATTATCCCAATTTTGTTTTAATTCATCTGTATAAGCTTCAAACGGTTCATTTAAATTATATGACGGATATGTTGCCATAGCTAAAATATCTCCATTTTTTGGGTTCATTATTACTATATTTCCACCGTCTGTGCACTCATTATCTATACAAGCTTCTTCTAAATATTTTTCAGCAATTGATTGTATATTTAAGTCTATTGTTAAAACTAAATCATTTCCATCTACTGCTGAAACATAATTTTCTCCTTCTTCACCAATTTCTGAACCTTTTGCGTCTGTATGCCTTTTAATACTTCCTTTCTCTCCTTTTAATTCATCATCATATTTTGCTTCTATCCCGTCTAAACCTTGGTTATCACTTCCACAAAAACCTATTATTTGAGATGCTAAATTTCCATTTGGATAATATCTTTTTGTATCTTCATCTATATTTATTCCTGTTAAAATATTATTTTGTTCCATCCAAATTCTTAATTCATCTGTTTTTTCTTTATCTACTTTTTTTACTATTGTTTCTATAGAACTTCTCTTATTTACTTTTTTTAATACTGTTTCATAATCTAGTGAAAATATTTCAGATAGTTTTTTTGCAACTTTTTCCTTATCTTCTTTTTCTATATTTCCAGGGTTTACTGTTACTGTTTCTACTGTACTACTTATTGCTAATACATTTTTACCAGAACTATCATATATTGTCCCTCTTTTAGGGTTTATACTTCTATCTAATGTTTGTTGTTCATATGCTAAAGTTTTTAGTTCTTCTCCTTGTACACACTGTATAAAACCTAATCTTACTATCAAGCATACAAATATTGTAAAACAAATAAATAACATATTTCTCATTTTTTTCTTTCCATTTAGCTTCATCTCTACCATAAAAAAACCTCCTAATTAATTTTATTAGGAAGTTTTTTATTTATGAATTATAAATATCTAAAAGAAATTACCTTGTTTTTATCACATCTATAGTAATTTTTTATTTCTTTAACAAAATTTAAAAAGTTAGTATCAAAACATATTTTCTACTAACTTTTATCTATTAAATATTTTATCAACAAATTTTTGAAACCAATTTTTATTGTCTTCTATAATTACTTCTTCAGAAGCTGATTCTACATAGTCTTTTTTTGGTAAACTTACATATATTGTTTGTTTATTAGTAAGTTTTTGCATACCTAATTTTTCTTTTGCAAGTTTTTCTATATTTTTTAAATTTAAACCATTTTGAATATTTACTCTTAACTGTTCATTTTCTTTTTGTAAAGATGATAATTGTTTTTCTAAGTTTTGTTTTTCAGTAAATTTCTCATTTATCTGTGAGTTTCGGTAACTTATTGTAAGTAATATAGTAAAAAGAGCAATAACAACTAAAGTAAGTTTTATCTGTTTTTTCTTTTGCTTACTAGATATTTTTACTTTTTGTCTTGGTACATCTTCTACTACCTTTAACTTTTTCTTTTGTTTGTTCGGCTTATAATCTGGTTCTAATTTTCTTGGGCTCGTTGTATATTGATATCCACTTCTTGGCATAAGTTACCTCACCTCCTTATCTTCTGATTATTTTCTCTCAAAAATTCTAAGCTTAGCACTTTTACTTCTTGAATTTTCTTCTATTTCCTCATCTGTTGCTGTAATTGGTTTTTTAGTTATAATCTCACCTAAAGATTTTGCACCACACACACAATATGGCAAATCTTTTGGGCAAGTACATTTTCCTTTCGCCTCTATATATGCATTTTTTACTGCTCTATCTTCTAAAGAGTGAAATGTAATTATCACAAGTCTTCCACCTGTTTTTAAACAATCTATAGAATTTAAAACAGTATTATATAATGGTTTTATTTCATTATTTACTTCAATTCTAATTGCTTGGAAAGTTCTTTTTGCAGGGTGTCCGTCATTTTGGAATCTCTTAGGTATAGAATTTTCTATTATATCAACTAATTCTTTAGTGGTTTCTATTTTCTTTTGTTTTCTTTGTTCACAAATATTTCTAGCAATTTGTCTAGAAAATCTTTCTTCCCCATATTCATAAATCACATTTGCTAAATCTTCTTCTTTATATTTATTTACAACATCTTTAGCTGTAAGTTTTTGTGATTTATCCATCCTCATGTCTAGTTCATTTTCACCTAAATAACTAAAACCTCTATTTCTTTCATCTAATTGATATGAAGAAACACCTAAATCTAAAAGTATTCCATCTACTTTATCTATTTTTAGTTCTTCTAAAATTTCTTTTATATTGTCGTGATTATTATGGACATATATTACATTTTGGAATTCTTTTAAGTTTTCTTTAGCAGCTTTTAATGCTTCTTCATCTCTATCTATTCCAATTAATAGACCTTTATTTGATAATCTTTTTAAAATTTCTTTGCTATGTCCTGCTCCACCAAGAGTTCCATCTACATATATTCCATCTTTTTTTATATTTAACCCATTTATGCATTGTTCTAACATGACTGGTTTATGTCTAAATTTCACTTTTACACCTCTACTCCATAATGCGTTTTCAGCTGGCAATTATAAAAACTACCAGCTGTTTTTCTTCTATGTACTTTCTTTTGGTTTTTCTTAAGTAAAAATGTTTAATTATCTTCTTTTGTACATTTATCTTTTGTACAATTTTTTCTTTTGTATAATTTTCTTTTGCTTTTTATCTTTTGTTTATTTAAATTCTTCTGTAATTTTTCTTTTGTATCTTCTTAATTTTTTCTTTTGTAATTTTATCTTTTGTATTTATATAAACTTTTTATTAAAAAAGTTATATACCAAGCATTGTCATATTTTCGGCAATTTCATCTGCTGAAATATTTTCATCACATTTATCCCAAGTAGCTTTATCCCAGATTTCAAGTCTTGTTCCAACTCCAATTATTACTGTTTCTTTTTCTAGATTTGCTGCTACTCTTAAATTATTTGGTATTAAAAATCTTCCTTGTTTATCTATTTCACACTCTGTTGCTCCTGATAAGAAAAATCTAACAAAGTTTCTCGCATTTCTATCTGATAAAGGTAATGCTTTTAATTTCGTTTCAAAATTTAACCACTCATTTTGTGAAAACGCAAATAAACATCCATCTAATCCTTTTGTTACAATGAACTTATCTCCCATATCTTGTCTTAATTTTGCTGGCATTATAAGTCTGCCTTTTGCATCTAGAGAATGCTCGTATTCACCAATTAGCAATTAAATTTCACCACCTTCCACTTTTGCTCCACTTTGTTCCACTTTTCTCCACTTCATTTAAATTTTAATATAAGTTTTTATAATTTGCAATAGTTTTTTTAAAATTTTTTTTAAAATTTTACACTTTTTTTCTTTAATATTTTTCTTATTTTATAATTTTATATTTCATTTTTATTTTTTACGAATAATTAATTCTATATTGCAATTTTTTTCGTATTGACAGTTCGTTCTTTTTTAACCATGGAATTGATATACTTTTTTTATTAAATTATAAGGAGGAACGATATATGAACGATAAAGAAAGAGATTTAAGAAAAAATATTGGAAAGAAAATTAAACTAGCAAGATCTAAAGCAAATTACACACAAGAAGAATTGGCAGAAAAATTATCCCTTTCTCCTAGATATGTGAGCCAACTAGAGCGTGGCATTGCTTTTGGAAGTGCTAACACAATTATTAGTGTTTGTAAGGCTTTAAATATAAGCTCAGATTTTTTATTTGAAGATTTGATACAAAGTACTAATTCAAAAACATTAAACGATTTAATGAGTCAATCTTTTGTAGAAAATTATTTAAAATTAAACAATTATAATAGAGTAGTTCTTGAAGCTTTAGCTGCAGAACTTGTAAAACTACAAAAAGCTACTGAAAATAGAAATAAAGAGGCTTAAAATTAGCCTCTTTTATTGTCCTCCACCGCCTTTTTGTCTTAATGTTACATTTATAATAGTTCCTTCTTGTACTTGTTCTCCAGACATATAGTCTTGTGAAACAACTACTCCTTTTCCTTCTATATTTATATTTAATTTTTTCTCTTTTAGAGCTGTTTTTGCCTGTGACGCATTCATACCTTTTAAATCTGGCACTGCAACTGATGTTGATACTTCATTTCCTTCTCCATATAATATTACAATACCATTTTTAGATAAATATGAACCTGGTTTTGGTGTTTGGTCAGAAACTAGTGTATTATTTACATCTCCTTCAGAATATACTTTAACTTCTAAACCTAAACCTTCTAATGTTTTTTGTGCTTCTGCTATTGTTTTATTTCTTATATCTGGTATCATAATTGAATTGCTTGATGAAGTATCTATTTCTGTATCTGTTGATGGTATTCCTAAATATGGTAATATTTCTGTAAGCATTTGTGATACTACTGGTGCAACTAATGTACCACCTTGGTGATTACTCTTTGGTGGGTCATATAATGTTACTAATATTACAACTTGTGTATCTTCAATTGGTGAAATTGCCACAAATGAAGCAACATATCCTGCATCTATATTTGTATAAATTGGCTCTGATGTCCCTGATTTTCCACCAACTGCATAACCAGCTACAGCTGCATTTTTTCCAGTTCCATCTGTTACAACTGATTCCATCATAGATTTTACTTGGTCTGCTGTTTGTTTTGATATTACTTGTCTTACTTCTGTTACAGGTGTTTCTGTTACAGCTCCTGTTTCTGTATTTGTTACTTGTTTTACTATTCTTGGTTGTAATAATACTCCATCATTTGCTATTGCACATACTGCTGTTGCCATTTGAAGTGGAGTAATATTAAATCTTTGTCCAAATGACATTGTTGCAAGCTCTACTGGTCCTACATCTTCTAAATCATAGAAAATACTACTTTGTTCTCCATATAATCCAGAATTTGTTGAATCAAATAGACCAAATGCATCATAATATTTATATAAAGTTGATGCTCCTATTCTTTTTCCTAATTGCATGAAAGATGGGTTACATGATTTTTCTAGTGCTTGTCTTAATGTTAATGGTCCATGTGCACTTGTCCAGCAAGATATTCTTGTTTTTTCTCCTGTATAAACATTTTCAAATTCTTCATAACCATTACATACAAAATCTCCTTCTTTATCTGTTGTAGTTATATTTTCTTCTAATGCAACAGATGCTGTAATTAATTTAAATACTGAACCTGGTTCATATGTTTCTGCAACTGATTTATTAGACCACATTTTATATAATGACTCATTTTTTTCTTCTTCTGATAATGAATCATATGTTTCTGCTAATTTTGAATTTGGTGTATATGGTTCATTTAAATTATAATCTGGATATGATGCCATTGCTAATATATCACCATTTTGTGGATTCATTACAATTGCATTTCCACCTTTTTTACAATTATTTTCTTCTACTGCTTGTTTTAAATATTTTTCTACTATTGTTTGTATATATAAATCTATTGTAAGTGTTAAATCACTTCCATTTTCTGCTGATATATATGTTTCTTCTGAATCTGGTATTTCTTCTTGGTTGCTTCCTTTTGAACTTACAATTTTCCCAGGTGTACCTTTTAAAACTGAATCCCACTTAGACTCTATTCCACTTAAACCTTGGTTATCATTTCCACAAAAACCTATTACACTTGATGCTACATTATTATATGGATAATATCTTTTTGTATCTTCATCTATATTAATACCTACAGATACTTTATTTTCTTCCATCCATTTTTTTAATTCATCTACTTTATCTTGTTCTACTTTTTTTATAATTGTTTCTACTTGTGATTTACTATTTACTTTTTCTAATGTTTCATTATAATCTAAACTAAATATATCTGATAAACCTTTCGCAACTTTTTCTTTTAATTCTTTTGTTTTTTGTTCATCATCTTCTACTACAATTTTTCCTGGATTTATTGTTATTGTATCTACTTGTGCACTTATTGCTAGTTCCCTTCCTGTTGAGTCATATATATTTCCACGTTTTGGGCTTATTATTTGATTTATTGCTTGTTGGTTATATGCTGCTTCTTTTAAGCTACTTCCTTGTACAAATTGTATAAAACCTATTCTTCCTATTAACAATACAAATAACAATAAAATTACTATTAAACACGTTCTAAGTTTTTTTGTTTGAATTAAGTTTTTTGATTCAAACGATGTTTTTAGTTTTACTATATTTCCATTTTCATTATTTTCTTTATTTTTCTTTTTATTATTAACTCTAACATTTTTATTTGTTTTTTTCTTATTTTTTTTATTTTCCATAACAAACCTCTTTTGTTTTATATTGATACAATTATTTTAAGAAAAAATACGTGAAAAGTCAAGAAAGTTCACCTAAAATTTACGTAAGATTTTTTTTATTTTTATTGATACTGTTTGATTTTTGTATTAAAATATAATAAATAAATTTTAAAGGAGTTTATAAAATGAGTGATATTTTAGAAGAAACCAAATTCATTATGAAAAAATATAATATTAGAGCAAATAAATCTTTAGGGCAAAATTTTTTGATTGATGATAATGTTATAGAAAAAATAATTAATGGTAGTGATGTTTCTAAAAATGATTTAATAATAGAAATAGGTCCTGGGCTTGGTACTCTTACTAAATTTTTATTAGAAAAAGCTTATAAAGTTATTTGTGTTGAATTAGATAATAAAATGATTGATATTTTAAATGATAGATTTCATTTATATGATAACTTCCAATTAATACATAAGGATATTTTAAAGCTTGATTTAAATTCTTTAATTGAGAAAGAAAAACAAGATTCTAATATTAAAAATATTAAAATAGTTGCAAACCTTCCTTATTATATTACTACTCCTATCATCATGAAATTATTAGAAGATGAGCTTGATTTAACTTCTATAACTGTTATGATACAAAAAGAAGTTGCTGATAGATTAATTGCAACTCCTGGTGATAAAGAAACTGGAGCTATAACATACTCTGTTTACTTTTATGCTGATTCTGAAAATATTTTAGAAGTTCCTAAAAATTCTTTTATACCAGAACCTAAAGTTACTTCTGAAGTTATTAAATTAAATATTAGGAAAGAACCTCCTGTAAATGTTAAAAGCAAAAAGATTATGTTTAAAATTATTAAATGTGCTTTTTTACAAAGAAGAAAGACTTTATTAAATAGCCTTACTAATTCTAAAGTTTTTTTAAACAAAGATGAAGGAATTAGCGTTTTAAACAAATTAAATCTTCCAGAAGATATAAGACCCGAAAAACTTAGTCTTCAAGATTTTGCTGATATTACAAATGAGTTTATTAATAGTTTTAAAAGTGAAAAACAATAATACTTTCTTGCATAAAAAATTTTAAATAGCAAAGTGGCAGAAAAAATAGTTGACAAAATCACTTTTGAAAAAGTGAACTTTGTCAACGGTCTGAGGACTTAAAAAAGCCCTTTTTCTATTCCCAACTTAGTATTGGATAACCATTATTTATATTATTTGTATCTTCTTTAAAAGCTCTTTCTCCATTTATTACTTCTAATACACTTATTATTTTCTCTAAATCGTCTACACTTTCAGAATTGTCTGTCACGTCTCCAAGATTGTTTCCTACTGAACTAGGAGCTGTTCCAATTAACCACTTTGAATTTTCAATTGTTAAATTTTTTCCAACACCAACTAATGAACCATAAATCTTATTTTCTCCTTCTAATGTTAAATTTTCCACATTATAACAATTTACTATATTTCCACTTTGTTCGTTTGCTCCTATTCCTCCTACACAACTATGAGGATTATAACATTCTATTTCTCCAATATTAAAGCAATTATTTATATTATTAGTTCCATAACTAATGCCACCTATATACGTTGTTTTTCCAATTGAATTTTCTTCAGTTCTAACCTCTATTTTTCCTAAATTATAACAATTCCTTATTTCTGTTGCTCCCGAACAAATTCCTCCTATATATTTTTCATTATCTTTAGAACCTGTAACGATAATTTTTCCATTAAAATAGCAATTAGAAATCAACTTTCCCCCAGCATTTCCTATTCCACCTATTGTTAAAGCATCATTATTATTTGTTTCTACATTTATTTTGATATTACTAAAAGATTTATTTACATTATTCTCTGTTGTTGCACTTCCTTGTCCTGATATTCCTCCAGCATAAATTCCTGTATTTCCATTAGCTTTTATTGACATCACACCACTTGAAGAACAATTTTCAATTTTTCCTGCATTTCTTCCTGTTATTGCTCCAATTAAAACATACATATTGTTTGTACTTGCATTTAAATTTACATTTTTTATTTGTAAATTTTTTATTGTCCCATTATTTGTTCCAAAAAGTCCAGTAATTATTACCTTATCTGACTCTTCTACATCTTGGTATAAATTACAAATTGTATTATAATTACCATCAAAAACGCCATAAAAATGATTCATACTTACATCACTATCATAGATAGTTCCTATTGTTTTAAACCCTTCTCCTGTTGTTAATAATGTCTTTAGTTCTCCATTATAGCCATATTTTACATAATCTGTTCTTAATGGGTCTACATATGATTTTGTAGAATTAAAATCTAGACTTGTTCCTAATTTTACTGTTTTTCCAGAATAGTTATTTCCTTTTGTTACGTCATAAGCAAAAAATACTAAATCTTCTATACTATTTATGACTAATGTGTTTTCATCTTCTTTCTCTAATTCTCCTGGTTTCTCATCTGTTACTTGTTCTACCTCTACTCTATTTAATGTTTCATTTATTAAGTCTTCTTGTTTTAATAAATCTAGTTTTTCATTCCTTTCTGCTTCTTCTGTTTTGTTCTTAGCATTTTGAGCTTGACTAAGTATTCCATTATCACCTGTTAACATTGCAATTGACACGCCTGCTAAAATTAATAAAATCACAATAGTTACTATTAAAGCAATAAGTGTAATTCCTTCTCTTTTTTTAATTAATTTTCCCATAATATCCATCCTTCTTTCTCTTTTGAATTTTAAAAATATAACTGTATTTCAGTTATATTTTTATATATCACAATTCAGTTAAAATGTCTATAGAAAAATTAAAAATTTTAATGAGGTGGTATTAATGGATAAATTTGTTATGAAAAAATCTTCAGATGCAAACATATATAAATCAATTAGATTTCCAACTGAAATAAATGACCAAATTAACGCAATTGTAAATGAAGCAAATAAAGGAAAAACTAGAAAAGAGTACAGTTTTAATGGCTTTGTTATATCTGCTTGTGAATTTGCCCTAAAACATATGTAAAAATTTTTAAAACCCCTTCAAAAACACTTTATTTTATGTTATAATAAATTAGAGTTATTTTGAAAGGAGAAATTATGAATCAGATATTAGTAACAGAGAAACTATATATCACACCAGAATTAAAGAGAAAAAAGAAAGCATATAAGTTTTATTTCTTTTTATCTGTTTTTTTAGTATGTATTTTAGTATCTTTTTACATATATGCTGAAGTAGATAGAAATAAAAGCGAAGAAACTTCTCAAGCAATACTTGATGAGTTCAATCAAAATATTGATAACTCCCTTGCAGATAGTAATGTTTTAGTTGCAATATTAAATGATACAGAAGATACCGCTTCTAATGATAATTCTGCACAAGAAACTCCTTCAAATACATCTAATACTAATAATAAATTTAGTACAAATAAAGTAGAAACAACAAGTGACGGTTTTAGATATATAACAATTGGAAGTATAAATATTCCAAAAATAAATGTTAGTTATCCAATATTAGACGGTGAAACAGACTCAGTTGAAGAAACAGAAGCTTTACTAAAAATATCCCCTACTAAGTTCTGGGGAGTTGACCCAAATGAAATTGGTAACTTCTCTTTAGTAGGTCATAACTACAGAAACTCCAAATTCTTTAGTAAAGTACCAACTTTAGAAAATGGAGATAAAATAGAGATTACTGATAACACAGGAAGAACACTTACATATACTGTATTTGATAAATATGAAGTAGTTCCAAGTGATACAAGCTGTACAGCACCAAATACTAACGGAACAAGAGACCTTACATTAATTACTTGTACAAATGATAGCCAGTTAAGAGTAATTGTAAAAGCAAGAGCAAATTAGAAAATAATAAGAAAATATTTCTCTCATATAAAATTATTATATGAGAGATTTTTTTGTACTTTCCAAATAATATATAAAATCAATTGACAAAAGAACAAAAGTTTGATAATATATAACAAATAAATTGAGGTGAATTTAAAAATGAGTAATAAAGATTTATATATAAGAAGTAGTTCAGCAGAATTTCTAATATTTGAACAACAAAAAAAAGAAGTAGGGGTTGAAGTTCGTTTTGAAGACGGCGATTTATGGCTAACTCAAAAAGCATTAGGAGAATTATATAATACATCAAAGCAAGATATAAGTTATCATTTAAATAATATTTTTAAGGAACTAGAATTAGAACAAAATTCAGTTGTCAAAATTTATTTGACAACTGCTTCGGACGGAAAAAAATATAAAACCAATTATTATAATTTAGATGCCGTAATTTCTGTTGGTTATAGAGTAAATACAGACAGAGCAATTCAATTTAGAAGGTGGGCAACAAATGTATTAAAGGAGTTTTCTAAAAAAGGATATATTATAGACAAAAAAAGAATGGAAAATGGAACATTTTTTGATGAAGATTATTTTGAATCTCTACTTGCAGAAATTAGAGAAATAAGATTATCTGAAAGAAGATTTTACCAAAAAATAACAGATATATATGCAACTTCTATTGATTATGATAGTAAATCTCCAACAACAATTAAATTTTTCAAAAAAGTACAAAATAAGATGCACTATGCAGTAACTCATCAAACAGCAGCAGAGATAATTTATAATAGAGCTGACCATACAAAAGAACATATGAACTTAACTAGTTGGAAAAACTCTCCAAATGGAAAAATATTAGAAACAGACGTAGTTATTGCTAAAAATTATTTAAAAAAAGAGGAACTAGAACAATTAGAACTTATTGTTTCAGCCTTCTTAGATTTAGCAGAAGCAAGAGCAAAAAGAAATATACCAATGACAATGGAAGATTGGGCAAACAGAATAGATAAATACTTATTATCAGATGATAGAGATGTATTAAAAGATGCCGGTAAAATATCTAGTGAAATTGCAAAAGAAAAGGCTTTAACAGAATTTAAAAAGTACAGAATTGTACAAGATAAATTATACAAATCTGATTTTGATAAATTAATAGAAAATAGTGAGTTTTAATAAATTAAAGTAACAAAAAAATAATTCTTTCATAATATATAGAAAATATAATTATGGAGGAATTATTTATGGCAAAAATAATTGTTTTTAATAATGATACCGACCGTATGGAATCATATTATAGAGGTGAAGCAGAACCAATGCCATATAATACAAATGGTACATTACGTGTTAGAGAATTTAGAGGCTCTAGTAAAAGTAATATTTTATGGACAACAAAAAGATGTATGCAAAGTTGGAATAGTCAAAGATATATTTTTGGAGGACCTATTCCTGTAGGTTTTGCTTTTAAAAGACCATATGAAGGTGGACACGGAAATTTAAGCCAACATTATGCTGGTGTTGCTTTTGATGTTGGTCAAACATTATCTGCAAGTAGAAGAACTGCATTATGGAATTCAGCTAATAACTCTGGTGTATGGTCATATGTAGAACCAATTTCATTAACACCAACTTGGGTACATTTTGATAAAAGGTTTCGGAAAACCTGCTTGTTCTTCAGGCGGATACCCTACTCTTAGAAGAGGAAGTGTTAGTAATTATGTTTTAATTGCACAAGATGATTTAAATACTTTAGGTTATAGAACAAATGGCTTAGACGGAATATTTGGTTCTGGTACACAAAATGCTGTAATTAGTTACCAACGTTCTAGAGGGCTTACAGCAGACGGTATTGTTGGTTGTAACACTTGGCGTTCATTACAAGAAGACGTTGTAGGAACTGGTCCAACATCAACTACAATAAATTAGAAAAATATTGCTGTTATTATTTTTAACAGCAATATTTCTTTATTTTATTAAATTCACAACTTCTTCTATAACCTCTTGTGGTGTTGATGCTCCTGCCATTACTCCTACTTTACTAAAAGTATTTATCAAATTTAAATCTAATTCTTTTGGAGACTCTATACATACACAATTTTCACAATATTTATTTCCTATTTCATATAGTTTCTTAGTATTAGAACTATTTTTCCCACCAATTATAATCATGTAATCTACTTTTTTAGCAATATCTTCTGTTTCTTTTTGCCTTAATTCTGTAGCATAACAAATTGTATTTTTTATTACTAATTTAATTTTTCTATCATTATTTTTTTTAAATTCTTCTTTTAATAAATGTTCTATTTCTTTAAATTTTTCTACACTATATGTTGTCTGTAAAATTACTAATAATTTTTTAATATTACTTTTATACAATTCTTCAATTGCAGTTTCAACATCTTGTTTTTCTTCTATAACAGAAACATTATCACCACAAAAACTTAATGTTCCTATATTTTCTGGATGATTTTTACTTCCTATTAAGAAAATATAATAACCTTTTTTTCTATATTCATCAGCAATTTTATGTATTTTTAAAACATTTGGGCAAGTAAAATCTTTAATATTTATTTTCATCTTTTTTGCTAATTTATACACATTTTTTTCTACACCGTGTGCCCTAATTATAGCTCTTTCTTTTGCCTCTTTTATATTTCCTATAAATTCCATACCCTGATTTTTTAAATTATCTACTACTTGTTTATTATGTACAATTTCTCCTAAACAAAAAATAGTCTTTCCTTTTGATTTTTTTAATTCTTCTTTTGCACCTTCAACAGCTCTTCTTACACCATAACAAAAGCCCGCACTTTTTCCTAATATTACTTCCATATCTAACCACCTAAACTTATTTTTTCCTATCTTCTACCATTTTAATAATTTCTTCTTTTAGTACTTCTACTATTTTTTCTTGTGGTACTTTTTTAATAATTTCACCTTTTTTAAAAATCAAACCTTCTTTTACTCCACCTGCTATACCTATATCTGCTTCTCTTGCTTCTCCAGGTCCATTTACACTACACCCCATTACTGCAACTGTAATATCATCTTCAATTTTCTGTAAAAATTCTTCTACTTCTTTTGCAATTGGTATCAAATCAATTCTTGTTCTTCCACAAGTAGGGCAAGCAACTAATGTTGGTGATTTTTTATACAAATTACAATCTTTTAAAATTTCTTTTGCAACTTTTATTTCTTTTACTGGGTCATCTGATAAAGAAACTCTTAAAGTATCCCCTATTCCGTTTCTTAACATATATCCAAGACCAATACTTGATTTAATAGTTCCACTAAACTCAGTTCCGCTTTCTGTTATTCCTAAATGAAGTGGGCAATCAAATTCTTTTGACGCTTCTTCATATGCTTTAATACATAAATCCAAATTACTTGCTTTTAATGATAATATATAATCTTTAAAGTCTAACCCTTCTAATATATCTATATGTCTTTTAGCACTTTCTACCATTGCTTTTGCAGTTGGTTTACCATATTTTTCTAATAAGTCTTTTTCTAAAGAACCAGCATTTACCCCTATTCTTATTGGAATATGATGTTCTTTACATTTATCAACAACTGCTTTTACTCTTTCTTTAGAACCAATATTTCCTGGGTTTATTCTTATTTTATCTACACCAGATTTTATTGCTTCTAAAGCTAGTTTATAATCATAATGTATATCTGCAACTATTGGTATATGAATTTTTTCTTTAATATTTTTTATTGCTTTTGCATCTTCTAAATCTAAACAAGCAACTCTTATAATTTCACAACCCGCTTCTTCTAATTCTAATATTTGTTTTACTGTGCTTTCTACATCTTTTGTTTTTGTATTACACATTGATTGTATAACAACCTTATTTTGTCCGCCTATTCTAACATTTCCTACCATTACTTTTCTTGTTTTTATTCTTTCCATATTTTATTCCTTTTCTTATTTTGTTTTCTTTATTTAATCACATATTTTGTTTTTTATCAAGAAAAAAAGAACATATTTGTAAAACTAAAAACAAATATGTTCATAATTTTTAATTTGCTGCTATATAATATCCAACACTTCTCTTTGTAATTAATATCTTTGGAGCTGATGTGTCTTTTTCTATTTTTTCTCTAATTCTTCTAACTGTAACATCAACAGTTCTTATGTCTCCATAATACTCATAACCCCAGACTTTTTCTAGTAAAGTTTCTCTAGTTACAACTTGTTCTGGTTGAGATGCTAAGAATTTTAACACTTCAAATTCTCTTAAAGTTAAATCTACTATTTGACCTCTTACCTTTACTTCAAATTTATCTAAATCTAATTCTAGTTCTCCAACAACAATCTTTTTACTTTCTTTTTGTTGTTTTTGAGTATCACCTTTACTTTTAATTTCTTGACCATTATTTAATGTAACATCAACTTTTCTTAAATTAGCCTTTACTCTTGCAACTAATTCCCTTACACTAAATGGTTTTGTAATATAATCATCTGCACCAAGTTCTAGCCCAACAATCTTATCAACTTCATTATCTTTTGCAGTAAGCATTAAAATTGGCACATTTAAAGAATTCTTAATTCTTTTACAAACTGATAAACCATCTAACTTAGGAAGCATTACATCTAATAAGATTAAGTCTGGTTTTTTCTCTAAAGCAATATCAACAGCAGTAATACCGTCACTTGCTTCTATTGTTTTATAACCTTCTTTTTCTAAATTATAAACTAAAATATCTCTTATTGGTGCTTCATCATCAACTATTAAAATAGTTTTAGCATCTTTTAAAAATTCTTCATCCACAAAAATTCCGCCTTTCTTACCTTAGCTTTATTTTTATAGTATATTTATATCATAAAACTTTAGGTAATACAAGTTTTTTGTTAAATTCTTTTTAAGAAATTATTCCCCCACCTAAAACAATACCGTCTTCATCATAAAAAACAACAGATTGACCTTTTGTAATTGCTCTTTGTGGCACATAAAATTCTACTTCTGCTACATTATTTATAATCTTTATTTTTGCCTTTGACTCTTTTGCTCTATAACGAATTTTAGCAAAAGAAATAAATTCTTTATCTACTTCTACTTGGAAATTCAAATCTTTTGCAATTAAGTTTTTGCTATATAAATCTTCTTCTTTCCCAACAATTACTTCATTATTTTTATAATCTAAATCTATAACATATAATGGGAATTTATAAGAAACACCAAGTCCTTTTCTTTGCCCTATTGTATAGTTTATAATTCCATTATGTTTTCCTAAAATCTCACCTGTTTTTAATTTAATATTTCCTTTTTTTGGTTTTTCTTTTAAATTTTCTAATAAAAATTTTTGATAATCGTTATTTTCTATAAAACATATTTCTTGACTATCTTTCTTTTTTGCAACTGATAGATTATTTTCTAATGCAATTTTTCTTATTTCTTCTTTATTTTTGTAATTTTCTAATGGAAATATTATATTTTCTAACTCTTCTTTTTTTATTCCATATAAAAAATAAGTCTGGTCTTTTTTTTCTTCTTCTGATTTCCTTAATACATACTGATTATATTTATCTGAAAATTCTATTTTAGCATAATGACCTGTTGCTATGTATTTGCAACCTAATTCTTTTGCTTTTTCATAAAATATACCAAATTTCATTTTTTTATTACACTCTACACAAGGGTTTGGAGTTCTTGCTATTTTATATTCTTCTATAAATTTATTTACAACATAACACTTAAATTCTTTTCTAAAATCAAATGTATAATGTGGTATTTTTAAAATATCACATATTTTTTTTACTTCTTTTACTGTTTCTTCTTCTTTTCCATTTAAAATCATAGTACAACCTATAACTTCATAACCTTTTTCTTTTAAAATTATAGCTGAAACTGTACTATCTACTCCTCCACTCATACCTAATAAAACTTTTTCCATATAAAACTCCTTAATCACCTATTGGTGCAAAATGGTCTGTTACAATTTCTCTTTCACTTGTAAAATCTTTTACTTCCATATCTAATAAATTTTTATATTCATTATATTTTTCTTCATTTATATTATTGTCACCATTTTTAAAACCTACTAATATTAGATTTTGCCTTGAACTATTTTCTAAATCTCTTACCTTAAATAATTTTACTTCAGGGAAGACAGCTTTATATGTAGCATATTCATATTTAATAAAATCATCTTCTTTTCCTTCTAAGCTAGATATTATATTTGTAATTACAATTCCATTTTCATTTAAAGCATTTTTTGCTTTATTTAATGCTTCATATGTTGTAAGCTCAAAAGGTGCATTTAAACCTTTAAATGCATCTATTAATATTGTATCATATTTATTTTTAGTATTATTTAAGAAACTTCTTCCGTCTTGGGTGTATATTTTAAGTCTTGGGTTTTCTACATCTAAACCAAATTCTTCTATTGCAAGTTCTGTCATTTTACTATCTATTTCTGCTACATCTATTGTTTTGTCTTGGTATTTATTTAAATAATATGTAGGATATGTATATGCTGCGCCGCCTATCATTAAAGTAGATTTTGCATCTTTATTATAATAATCAAATAAATCATAATAATATAAATATGCTGCTCCCATTTCATTTGTTTCACTATTTATATATGACTCTAAACCAGTATCTACTTGCATTGTTTTATAATTAATTTCTCCTGTAGATACATTTTTTATCCATATTCTACTATATTCTGAATCTACATCTCTAATTATATCTGTATTATATTTTTCAAAAATAACTTTTCCATAATAATTAAGCCCTAATAATGCACATAAGCAAATTACCATACAAATACTATATTTCACATTTTTATTTTCAAACATCATAAATGAAAGCAAAAATAAAATTATTGTTATTATAAGTATTATTGCTCTAACTCCTATATTTGGAATTAATAAAAAACCAGAGACAAATGTTCCAACAATACTTCCTATTGTTGATAATGATGATATTTTACCTGATGTTTTTCCTATTTCTTCGTGTTTTTTGTCCTCAAGTTTTACAGCAAATGGTGATACCATTGCTAATATAAAGCTTGGTATACCAAATACTATGCTTGAGCATATTATTGCAACAAGAACTAATTCATTTGTTATACTTGATAATGGTTTTACAAGTAATGTTTCTAATATCGGTATTATACTTGTGAAAAATGCTCCGGCTAATAAAAATAATGATAATAAGTTTTTATCTTCTTTTTTATCTACTATTTTTCCACCAAGCCAATATCCAATACTCATACTTGTTAGCATAATTCCAATAATAGTTGTCCAAATTAAGTTTGAACTTCCAACATATGGTGATAAAATTCTCGCTGCTACTAATTCTAATGCCATACCTAATGCTCCACATAAAAATACTGTTATCTTCATAATATATTTTTTCATAAGATTTTTCCTTTTCTATTTTTCTTCTAAATCTAATTTTATATGAACATCTTTTAATTGTTCATCTTGTACTTTTGAAGGTGCTTGCATAAGTAAATCTCTTGCTCTTTTATTTTTTGGAAATGCTATTACTTCTCTAATATTATTTGAATTTGCAATAAGCATTACCATTCTGTCTAAACCTGGTGCTGCACCTGCGTGTGGTGGTGCACCATATTGGAAAGCTTTATATAGTGCTCCAAATCTATTTTTAACTTCTTCTTCACTATATCCTGCTATTTCAAATGCTTTTACCATTATTTCTGGGTTATGATTTCTAACTGCTCCTGATGCCATTTCATATCCATTACATACTAAGTCATATTGATATGCTAAAATTTCTAATGGATCTTTTTCTTCTAAAGCTTTTAGCCCACCTTGTGGCATTGAAAATGGGTTATGGCTAAAGTCTATTGTTCCTTCATCTGATAATTCATACATAGGAAAATCTACTATAAAGCAAAATCTATATGTATCTTTTTCAAGTAAATCTAATCTGTTTCCAAGTTCTATTCTAATAAGCCCTGCTATTTTTTGAGCGGTTTTTAATTCATCTCCTATAAAGAATATTGAATCTCCATTTTTAAAGCCATATTCTTTTTCTAGTATTTCTTTCATTTCTTCTGTTATAAATTTTGATATTCCACCTGTTAAAGCATTTTCTTCATATTTAACCCACGCTAAGCCTTTTGCTCCTACTTCTTCTGT
>CALXEY010000005.1 GCA_944387455.1 uncultured Clostridia bacterium | reverse complement strand
ATTATTTATTTTCTGTTTTTTAAATTCCGTCGTTTTCATAGCATTTGCTCTTGTTTTCTAATTTATTCTATTTTTTACATATTTTTTTCTAATTTTTTCATAATTAAATTTTAATTGTTTATTTTCTATATTTTAAATTCCGTCGTTTTCATAGCATTTGCTCTTGTTTTCTAATTTATTCTATTTTTTATATATTTTTTTCTATTTTTTTCATAATTTAAATTTTATTATTTATTTTCTGTTTTTTAAATTCCGTCGTTTTCATAGTATTATCTCTCGTTTTCTAATTTATTCTATTTTTTACGTATTTTTTTCTATTTTTTTCGTAATTTAAGTTATCCACAGGTTATCCACAGGGTCGTTTTTATAGTATTATCTCTTTTTTTCTATTTTTTACATATTTTTTCCTAATTTATTCTATTTTTTTTAAATTTATAGTTATCCACATCTTTAATTATCTCTCGTTTTCTCCGTTTTTCTATTTTTTTTAATTTTTTTCTATTTTTTTTGAATTTTTTATAATTATTTTTTCCCTAAGTTATCCACAGGGGTCTATGATTTTTAAAAATCTTCAAAAATATATCATTATCTTTTTTTATCTATTTTTTAACTATTTTTAGCTCTTTTTTTCTTCACTTTTTAAAACAAAAGTTATCCACAATTTGTTGCTTAATTGTGGATAACTAAAAAGAGATAGTTTCTAAAACTACCTCTTCCCTAATCTTATTTTTATTCTTCTTTTAATCTAATTGGTAAAATCATATATGTATAATCATTATTATCTATAGATTTTATCAAACAAGGTGATATGTTTGAACCAAATTCTACATATACTTCTTCATCATCAATTGCCTTTAGACTATCTAAGAAATATTTTGGGTTAAAACCTGCTTCTAAATTTTTTCCTTCAGTTGAAACAAATAATTCTTCTTTTGCATCTCCTGTTTGGTTTGTACAAGAAATTGTAACTTTTCCAATATCAACTGTAACTTTTACAGGATATTTCTTTTCTTTTTCAACAGTTGAAGAAGAAATTAAACTTATTCTTTCAAAACTATTTAATAAACTATTTCTTTCTACTCTCATTCTTGTTTCCCAAGTATTTGGAATAACATTTTTATAATTTAAAAATTCACCATCTAAAATTCTTGTAACAATTTTACAATTATCCATTTCAAACAATGCTTGGTTTTTTGCAACTCCTATTTTTACTGGTTCAAATGAATCTGAAATTATTTTATTAACTTCATTTAAAGTTTTTCCAGGAATTACAGCACTAAAATCATTAGTTTGTTTATTTAAATAAATACTTCTTAAAGCTAATCTAAAACCGTCTACTGCAACAACATTTAATTTATTATTCTCTATTTCAAATAAACACCCTGTAAAAATTGGTCTTGTCTCTTCAGTACTTACTGCAAAAATTGTTCTTCTAATCATATTTTTTAACATATTTTGTTCAATTTCAATTGAATTTTCAACTTCTATTTTTGGAAGTTCTGGAAATTCATCTGGATTCATAGTTGCTAATTTATATAAAGAACCTTCACACTCTATTTCTAATAAATTATTGTTATTTAAAGAAATATAAATTTCAGTATCTGGTAATTTTCTAATAATTTCACTAAACATTATTGCATTTACAACTGTACTACCTTGTTCTTGTACTTCGCATTCCATTATGTATTCTATTCCAATTTCTAAATCATAAGTAGTTAATTTTATTTCATTATCATTAGTTTGAATAAGTATTCCTTCTAGTATAGGCATTGTAGTTTTAGAAGCTACACCTTTTACTACGGAATTTAAAGCTTTAATAAGCTTGTCTTTGTAACAAACAATTTTCATTTTGACTTCCTCCTTATATATTTTATAATATTAAATAATAATTATTAGTAGTAATAGTATTAGGTCCTGTGGAAACTGTGGATAACTATGTTGATAACTGATATCCCTAGCAAAATTGATGTTGATAACTCAGTGGATAACTCAAGAAGTTATCCACACTTTCCACTTGGGTTTGTGGAAAAGTGACTTATACACAGTTTATCAACAGGTTTTCAACAGCCCCTTGTGGATAACTAATGTAGCTGTTCCGTAAGAACAGAAAGCATTGTGTTCTATCAAACAATTATTTTTCAAACATAAATTTCAAAAATAGTTAATTTTTATTATTATATCTAGTCTTGTCCATTTATGATTATGTTTTTCACACTATCCACAATTAACTTTGTATTTGGTTTTTCTTTTACTTCTTTTTCTATTTTTTTACAAGCGTGCATTACTGTTGAGTGGTCTCTACCCCCAAAGTCTATTCCTATCTGAGGATAAGACATACTTGCAATTTCACGGCACAAGTACATTGCAATTTGTCTTGGAAAAGCAATATCATTTGATCTCTTATTCCCTGCTATATCATTTTTGTCAATACTAAAATATTTAGCAACAGTTTCTTGAATAAACTCAGCTGAAATTACTTTTTCACTTTCTGAAATAAATTCATTAATAACCATTTCTGCAAGCTCAATAGTAATAGGGCTATGTGTAAGAGAAGCTCTTGCAACTATTTTATTAAATACACCCTCTAATTCCCTGATGTTTGAATCAATTTTATTAGCTATGTCAGAAAGTATTACATCATCAATAATAATATTTTCATCTTGAGCCTTTTTTCTAAGTATAGCTAAACGAGTTTCATAATCTGGGCAAGAAATATCAGCAAGTAAGCCCCACTCAAATCTTGATTTTAATCTATCTTCTAAGAATTGAATATCTCTTGGTGGTTTATCACTAGATAGAATTATTTGTTTTCCCTCTTCATATAAACTGTTAAAAGTATGGAAAAATTCTTCTTGAACTCTTTCTTTACCAGCGATAAATTGAATATCATCTATTAACAATACATCAATATTTCTATACTTGTTTCTAAAAAATTCATTTTTGTTATCTTTAATAGCATTTATTAATTGATTAGTGAATTTTTCAGATGTAACATATAATACATTTGTATTTTTGTTGTTTTCTAATATCCTATTACCTATAGCGTGCATTAAGTGAGTTTTTCCTAAACCTACACCACCATATAAAAACAAAGGGTTATAAGATTTAGCAGGTTCATTACCAACTGCTAGAGCAGCAGCGTGTGCAAACCTATTATTATTACCAACAACAAAAGTATCAAAAGTATATTTTGGGTTTAAAGTTGATTTATTTAATTCAATTTCAGCTAAAGAAGCATCATCTTTTTTATCAGCAATTACTTCGTTAGAATCATTATTACTAGATTCTTCTTTTGAAATATCAATTACAGAAAAAGTCCAATCTTTATTTGTTATAAATCTTAAAGTGTTAAAAATAAGACTTTTGTATTTGTTTTCAATAAAATCTTTTTGGAATTCAGAATTTGCTGTAAAAACTATATGATTTCCCTCAATACTTTTAATATCTAATGGCATTATCCAAGTATTATAAGATATTTCTGTAACTTCTGGTTTTAATAGTTCTTTAATTTTTGCAATCAGTTCTTCTTTCTCCATTGCCATTAAAATCATCCTTTCTATAAAGTTATCCACAAAGTTATCCACAACTGTTGATAACTTTGTAACAAATTTGTAATAAAACGTAAAAAATATACGAACGAAAATTTGAGTAATATCAACAAAAAATCGACTTTTTTATTACTTTACACATAATAACAAATTTCACTATAAGAAGTCAATATACTTGTGGAAAATTTTTTTACAATTGTGGATAACTATAAAAAAAACTGTGGATAACTCAGTTTTTTTACAGAAATATTACAAAAATTTACAAAAAAAATTTCCAAAAAGTTCTAAAAAAAGCTTGACATTAGTAGCTTTTTTAAAGTATAATTGATATACTTGTTATTTTGTAAAAAAGAAAACAATCTTTTTTAAAAAGATATAATAGAAAATTCAGTAGGAGGTGCTAATAGTGAAGAGAACATATCAACCAAAAAATAGACAAGAAAAAAGAGAACACGGTTTTATGAAAAGAATGAAAACTAGAGCAGGAAGAAACGTATTAAAAGCAAGAAGACAAAAAGGTAGAAAAAAATTATCTGCTTAAATTAATTATTAGAAGGCCGCTAAAAAGCGAGCCTTTTCCAAATAATTAAAATATTTTTTTCATTAAATGACGTATTCTAGAAGGGAAGAGCCGTAATGGAAAAAACAAAAATGTTAAAAAAAAATTATGAATTTAAAAATGTTTTTTCAAAAGGTAAATATTATACAGGAAAATGTATAGAAGTATTTGTTTTAGAAAATAGAAAACAAGACAAAAACCTTTTAGGAATAGCAATAAGTGTTAAGATAGGAAAAGCAACAAAAAGAAATCATATAAAAAGATTGATTAGAGAAAATTACAAAAATCTTGAAAACAATATAAAAACAGGATATACATTTGTTTTTTTATGGAAAAAGAAAGTTGACATTAAAAATGCAAATTATATAAATATAAAAACAGATATGGAAAAAATATTTGAGAAAGTAGGAGCTTTCAAAGAGGAACAACAATGAAAAATATATTGATATTTATAATAGAAAAATATCAAAAACATATTTCACCTTGGTTAAAAAGTAAAAACATTAATTGTAAATTTTATCCAACTTGCTCTGAATACACAAAGCAAGCAATCAAAAAATATGGAGCAATTAAAGGTTTATTTTTAGGAATTAAAAGAATTTTTAGATGTAATCCTTTTTCAAAAGGTGGATATGACCCATTAAAATAACTAAAATTAGGGGGAAGATAGTAAATGTTTGAGTTTTTTGCTAATCTTTTTGGTTATTTACTGCAATTCTTATATGGTCTAATAAATAACTATGGTATAGCAATCATTTTATTTACAGTAATAATAAAAATAGTATTGTTGCCACTTTCAATAAAACAACAAAAAACTATGAAAAAAAGTAGTGAATTACAAGAAAAAATGAAAGTAATTCAGTTTAAATACAAAAATGATCCAGAAAAAATGAATCAAGAAATGATGAGTTTATATAAGTCTGAAAATATGAGTCCATTTAGTGGTTGTTTAACAGCAATAGTACAATTACTATTATTGTTATCAATATTCTACTTAGTAAGAAGTCCACTTACTTTTATGGAAAAAATACCAACAGAAAATATAAATCATTATGTACAACAATTGCAAGAAAGTGGTAAAACCGTAAGTCAAGTTTATCCTGAAATTGATTTAATAAGGGAATATCAATTTTTAAAAGAAAAGAACCCAGAAGATGCAAATGTTGATAAATTAAATATACAAATGAACTTCTTAGGTTTAGATTTAAGCAAAATACCACAACAGAATATGACAGATTATACAGTATATATAATTCCAGCTTTGTATATTTTATCTTCTTTTATCTCAATAAGAATGACAACAGCAATGCAAGCAAAAAATGCTAATAAGCAAAAAGAGGAAAAAGTTACAATTGACGGAACTACAGGAAAAGAATTAATACCACAAGAAGAAAATAATGAAATGGATGCTGTAATGCAAACAAATAAAATGATGTCTTGGATGATGCCAATAATGTCTATTTCAATTGCATTTATAGCACCTTTGGGACTAGCATTATATTGGTTAATTAGTAATATTCTTATGATAGTAGAAAGATTAATATTAAACAAAGTTGTTAAATCTTAAAGTAGGAGGAACGTTAAAATGCCAAAAACAATCATTTCTGAAGGAAAAACAACAAATGAAGCTATAGAAAAAGGACTTAAAGAATTAAATGTAAGTAGAAAAATGGTAGATATAAAAGTTCTAGACAATGATGATAAAAGAAGCTTTTTTAGTATATTAACACCAAGAGTTGTAAAAATAGAAATGACTCTTAGAGAAGATATAGAAGTAAAAGAAGAAAAAACAACTATAAGACCTAAAAAAGAAATAATTTTATCAGAAGAAGAACAAGAAACAGCAAGTAAAAACATAGAAGAATTCTTAAATGAATTAAAAAAGGAATTACCAGAAGATACACAATACAGTATAAAAAAAGATAAAACAGCAATATATGTTGAAATTAATAGTCCTAATTTAGGGTTCTTAATAGGATATAGGGGAGAGACATTATATGCTTTCCAAAATATACTAACAGCTGTAGCTGGTAAAGGGCTAGAAAATAGAATTAGAGTTATTTTAGATGTAGAAGGATATAAAGCAAAAAGAGAAAAAACTTTAGAAGATTTAGCTGAAAAAGTTGCAAAAACAGTTATAAAAACTAGAAAACCTATAAAATTAGAACCAATGCAAGCATACGAAAGAAAGATAATACATAGCAAACTACAAAAAAATGATAAAGTAGAGACAAATAGTATTGGTGAAGAACCATATAGGAGAATAGTAATTTCATTAAAAAAATAATTAAATAAAAAAATTTTTAAAAATAAAATCAGAGGTCAAAGGTCAGATTTTACAAAGGATACGTAATTTCTATCTTTGATTTTTTTTGTAAAAAATAAAAAAATGATTTGCATTTTTAAAAAATATATGTTATAAGTAAAATACTAATGATGAGTAAATAGAAAAAATAATATTAACATATAACTAAAAAATAAATAAAAATAAGTAAAAATATTTGTATATATTGGAGGAATAATAATATGAGTACAATAGCGTCAATCTCTACGGCTCCTCGGAATTGGGGGAATTGGTATAATTAGAATTAGTGGAGATAAATGTTTTGAAATACTAGATAAAATATTTCTACCAAAGAAAAAACAAGATATAAAAGATATTAAAGGATATACGATAAAATATGGAAATATAGTAGAAAATGGGAGTGTTATAGATGAAGTATTAGTTTCATACTTTAAAGCTCCTAAAAGCTATACAACAGAAAATATGTGTGAAATAAATTCTCACGGAGGAAATGTAGTTGTTAAAAAAATATTAGAATTATGTTTAAAAAATGGAGCAACTCTTGCGGAACCGGGAGAATTCACAAAAAGAGCTTTTTTAAATGGCAGAATAGATTTATTACAAGCAGAATCAGTAATAGATGTTATTAATGCAAAATCAGAAAAAGAAGCAAAAACAGGAATAAAGCAACTAGAAGGCTTTTTATCTCAAAAAATAAATGAAATAAAAAAAGAAATAATGGATGTTATGGTGAATATAGAAGTTACAATAGATTATCCAGAATATGATACACCAGATGTAACGAAAAAAGAGCTTTCAGATATGCTAGATAGCGTAGAAGAAAAATTAGAAAAGCTAGAAAAGAGTTTTGATAATGGTAAAATAATAAAAGAAGGTATTAAAACAGTAATTATAGGAAGACCAAATGCAGGTAAATCATCTCTTTTAAATGCAATTTTGAAAGAAGATAGGGCTATAGTAACACAATATGAAGGAACAACAAGAGATACAATAGAAGAATTTGTAACAGTAAATGGAATACCTTTAAAACTAATTGATACAGCGGGAATAAGAGATGCAAAAGATGAAGTAGAGAAAATAGGAATAGAAAAATCTAAAGAATTAGTAAAAGAAGCAGACCTTATAATTGCAATATTTGATTCTTCAGAAGATTTAACAAAAGAAGATTTAGAAATTTTAGATTTAATAAAAAACAAGAAAACAATAATTATATTAAATAAAAGTGATTTAAAACAAAAAATAGATGAAAAAAATGAAAAATTAACAAAAGTAAGTAGTGATATAATAAAAATTTCAGCATTAAATAAAACGGGTATTGAAAAAATATATGATAAAATAACTGAATTATTTAATTTAAATGAAATTAATTTAGACCAAGATATAGTAATTACAAATTTAAGACATAAAAATTTAATATCTAAAGCAATAGAAAGTGTAAAAAAAGCAAAAGAAACAATGGAACAAGATATGCCTTTAGACATAATTGCTATATTTATAAAAGACATTTTAGAAGATTTAGGAAATATAACAGGAGAAATTGTAACAGAGGATATAATAAATGAAATCTTTTCTAAATTCTGTTTAGGTAAATAAACGCACGAGAATCAAAAATAAGCAAAAAACAATAATTATATATGAAATTATATTAAAAGAATATAAAAAATATTTAAAATTGATTCTGAAGAGAAATAAAACGTATAAAAAATACGATTTCAAAATATAAAAAAAGTGAAGTTAAAAAAATTAAAAAGTAAACAAAAATTAAAGTGTTCGCATTACATAACACTTGTTGCTATACGTAAAAATTGACAAAAGCATTCGACAAAATTCGACAAACATACGAATAATAGGGAAAAACTAGAGGAAAAGGCATTCGACAAGCCTCGACAAAAACTAATTTGTTAAGATTGATGAAGTGCATCAAAAGTGCTACTTTTCGTTTCATAAGGAAGTAAAAAACAAGTACAAAAACCCGCAAACTCAACTGGCACAAGCGATACAAAGGCGAACAAAAAATGAAAGAAGTGTGAACAATGAAGTTAAATAAAGGAGAATACATTGCAGGAGATTATGATGTTGCTGTAATAGGTGCAGGACACGCTGGGTGTGAGGCAGCTTTAGCAGCAGCAAGGCTTGGTAAAAAAACATTAATATTTTCTATAAGTTTAGAAGCAATAGCAAATATGCCTTGTAACCCACATATAGGAGGAAGCTCAAAAGGACATCTAGTAAGAGAAATAGATGCCCTTGGTGGAGAAATGGGTAAAAACATTGATAAAACAATGATACAAATTAAAATGTTAAATACTTCAAAAGGACCAGCTGTACACTCATTAAGAGCTCAAGCTGATAGAAAAAAATACCAAGCAGAGATGAAGCATACATTGGAAAAGCAAGTTAACTTAGAAGTAAAACAAGCGGAAATTACAAAAATATTTGTGGAAAATGGTAGTGTTAAGGGAATACAGACAGATATAGGAGCAATATATAATGTGAAAACAGTAATAGTTGCTACTGGAACATATTTAAAAGGAAAAATATTTATAGGTGAATATTCTAAAGAAAGTGGCCCAGACGGTGTTGCAGCAGCAAATAAATTATCTGATTGTTTAAAAGACTTAGGAATAGAACTTGTTAGATTTAAGACAGGAACACCTGCTAGAATAAATAGAAGAAGTATTGATTTTAGTAAAATGGAAGTACAAAAAGGTGATAATGGAATAGAAGCTTTTTCATTTGAAGATGAACCGAGAGATTTTGAACAAGTTGATTGTTATTTAACATATACAAATGAAAAAACTCACGAAATAATTAGAGAAAATTTGAATAGATCACCTTTATTTGCGGGTATGATAGAAGGAACAGGACCTAGATATTGCCCTTCTATAGAAGATAAAGTAGTTAGATTTAGTGATAAACCACGTCATCAAGCATTTGTTGAGCCAGTAGGTTTAGATACTGAAGAAATGTATATACAAGGGATGAGTTCATCACTTCCAGAAGATGTTCAAATTGCTTTATATCATACAATACCAGGTTTAGAAAATGCAGAGTTTACAAGACCAGCTTATGCAATAGAATATGATTGTATAGACCCTTCAAATTTAAAACTTTCTCTTGAATATAAAGGAATAAGTGGTTTATTTATGGCAGGGCAAATAAATGGAACATCTGGATATGAAGAAGCAGCAGCACAAGGGCTAATTGCAGGGATAAACGCCACAAGGAAAATTGATAATAAAGAACCAATAATACTAGATAGAAGTCAGGCGTATATAGGTGTTCTTATTGATGATATTGTTACAAAAGGAACTAATGAACCATATAGAATGATGACATCTAGAGCAGAATATAGATTACTTTTAAGACAAGATAATGCAGATTTAAGATTAACACCAATAGGACACAAAGTAGGCTTGATATCAGATGAAAGATATGAAAGATTTTTAAAGAAAAAAGAAAATATAAAAAAAGAAATTGAAAGATTAAAAAAACAAGTTGTAAAACCAGAAGAAAAAGTAAATAAATTACTAGAAAAAGCAGGAACTACAAGGCTTACAAATGGTACAAAATTAAGTGAATTACTAAAAAGAACAGAATTAAATTATGAAATATTATCAGAAATAGATGAAAATAGACCAGAACTTACAAGACAGGAAAAAGAAGAAGTAGAAATACAAATAAAATATGAAGGATATATAAAATTACAAGAAGAACAAGTTAAAAAATTTAAAAAATTAGAAACAAAGATATTGCCAGAAGATATAGATTATGAAACATTAAAAGGAATAAGCTTAGAAGCAAGACAAAAATTAAATAAATTTAAACCACGTTCAATAGGGCAAGCATCAAGAATATCAGGAGTTTCGCCAGCTGATGTATCTGTACTTTTAGTATATTTACAACAAAGAAACAATAAATAAGCTTTAGAAAGGATAAAAAATGGAATTAGAAGAATTTACTAAAATTTTTAATAATTATTTAGAAAAATTAGACTTAAAATTAACAGAAAAGCAAATAGAAAAATTCTATAATTATATGAATTTATTAATAGAGTGGAATAAAAAAATAAATTTAACAGCAATAGTAGAACCAAAAGACATTATTCTTAAACACTTTATAGATAGTTTAACAATTGTAAAATATATAAAAAAAGGTGAAACTATAATAGATGTTGGAACAGGAGCAGGTTTTCCTGGAATACCTTTAAAAATAGTAAGAGATGACTTAAAAATAACATTAGCAGATTCATTAAATAAAAGAATTAACTTTTTAAATGAAGTTATTAATAAATTAGATTTAAAAAATATTGAAACAATACATACAAGAGCAGAGGAACTTGGAAAAAATAAAAAATATAGAGAAAAATTTGATATTGCTACTTCTAGAGCAGTTGCTAATATGTCTACATTATCTGAATATTTAATACCTTTTATTAAAGTAGAAGGAAAATGTATTTGTATGAAAAGTTCTGATATAGATACAGAACTAGAAAATGCAAAAAATGCTATTAATATATTAGGTTGTAAAATTGAAAGTAAAGATAAATTTAATTTGCCAAATAGCGATTTAGGAAGAAGTGTTATAATATTAAAAAAGGTAAAAAATACACCTTCTAAATTCCCAAGAAAAGCTGGAACACCAGCAAAAGAGCCTATTTAATAGATGAGAATAAAACAACAAAAAATAATATAAAAAAATTATAAAAAAAGTCAAAAAAATGTTAAAATTTTATTGACTTTTTTTCTTTATTTATATACAATTATAACGAACGAAAACAAAAACTTATTTATAAAAATTAACTAAAATTGGAGGCAATAAAATTGGGAAAAATTATATCAGTAGCAAATCAAAAAGGTGGAGTAGGGAAAACTACTACAACTGTAAATTTAGCAACTATATTGGCTAAAAGAGGAAAAAAAGTATTGTTGATTGATGCAGACCCTCAAGGTAATGCAACAAGTGGACTTGGCTTAGATAAAGACATTGAGCCTTCTACATATGATATACTTGTTAATGAAGTAGAGTTAGAAGAAGCAATGCAAGATACTATTATTAAAAATTTGAAGGTTTGCCCTGCTAATATGAACTTAGCTGGTGCAGAAGTAGAGCTTGTTTCTATGATGTCAAGAGAACAAAGATTAAAAGAAAAAGTTGACATAATTAAAGAAAAGTTTGATTATGTGTTTATAGATTGCCCACCTTCTTTAGGTTTAATAACTTTAAATGCTTTTACAGCATCTAATAGTGTATTAATTCCTGTACAATGTGAATATTTTGCCCTAGAAGGTTTAGGACAATTATTAAATACTATTAATTTAGTTAAAAAACATTTAAATAAAGAAATTAAAATAGAAGGAGCTTTACTTACAATGTATGATATTAGAACTAATCTTTCTAATCAAGTTGTAAAAGAAGTTAAAAAATATTTTGAAAACAAAGTATATAAAACAGTTATACCAAGAAATGTAAGGCTTAGTGAAGCACCAAGTTATGGTATGCCTATTACAGAATATGACCCAAGGTCTAAAGGTGCTAAAAGTTATATAAAATTTGCTAAAGAATTTTTAAAGATAAATGAAGAAGAAAAGAAAGCAAAACATATGCAAGAATAAAATTTATAAAATAGGGGGAATATACAATGGCAAAGATGACAGGTTTAGGAAAAGGTTTAGATGCATTATTTGGACCAGTTCCAGAAGAAGAACAAATGAAAGAAAGTGATACTCTAAAAAATTTAAAAGTGACAGAGGTTGAACCAAACAGAAACCAAGTAAGAAAGAATTTTGACCAAGAAGCATTAGAAGAGCTTGCAGAATCTATTAAAGAATATGGTTTAATACAACCAATAGTTGTAACGAAAAAAGATAATTATTATAGTATAGTAGCAGGAGAAAGAAGATGGAGAGCTTCTAAAATTGCAGGACTAAAAGAAATACCAGCAATTATTAGAGAAGATGATGAAAAAGTAAATGCGGAGATTTCTTTAATTGAAAATATGCAAAGAGAAGATTTAAACCCAATTGAAAAAGCTACAGGTATTAAAACATTAATGGATAATTATGGTATGAGCCAAGATGAAATTGCGAAAAAACTTGGAAAAGCAAGAAGTACAATTATAAACTGGACAAGGGTTTTAAATTTGGACCCTAGAGTTTTAGAAATGGTAAAAGAGGGAAAAATATCAGAAGGACATTGTAAAGCTTTACTTGCAATAACAGACCCAGATAAACAATATATTGCTGCTAAACATATGTTAGAAAGAGGTTCAACTGTTAGAGAGATTGAAAAAAAAGCAAAAGTAAAGATGAGCAAAGTAGAAGAATATAAAAGGCATATTTTATTTAAAAACATAGAAGATACTTTCCAAGGCTTTTTTGGTTCAAAAGTAAGATTAGACCCAGGAAAAAGACGTGGTAAAATTATTATTGAATATACTTCAAATGACGATTTGGAAAGAATTTTAGGTTTAATTAAAAATGATTAAAAGAAAAGAGTGGTTTAATGGAGAGTTTATTAGATACAATAGGAATTAATAATATTATATATATTTTAGGAGCTTTAGTAATTATTTTGTTGATTGCTTTCTTAATTATATTAGGTAAAGTTATAGTTTTAAATAAAAGATATAAAAAGTTTATGTTAAAACTAGGAGAAGGAAAAGATTTACAAGAAGACTTAGAAAATTATATGTATAAAGTAGAAAGAGTAGAAAAACAAAATGCAGAAATTTTAGGAAAAATTAGTGGTTTGGATAAAGATTTAGAGAGTTGTATCCAAAAAGTTGGAATATTTAGATATAGTGCGTTTCAAGATACTGGAAGTGATTTAAGTTTTACTTTAGCTCTTCTTGATGAACACAATAATGGTGTTGTTTTTAATGGTATTTATTCAAGAGAAATGTCAAATATTTATGCAAAGCCTATTGAAAATGGTAATTCGAAATATACTTTATCTGAAGAAGAACAAGTTGCAATTAAGAAAGCAATTGAAGGTGATAAAGGAAGTAATAAATAGAATTAAGAAAAATAAAAAAGAGAAAATATTCTGATAAAACAGGATATTTTTCTTGCTTTCTAAGCAAATATATGGTAATTAAATATTATATAATAAAAATAAGAGGTAGTTATGGGAAAAGTAATTAATATAATAAAAAAACATGAAAATATATTTGTGATAATATTATTATTTATATCATTAATAGGAGTATCTTTTTATATTAATCTAGATGTAAATGATGAATTATGGAATTTCCAAAATGTATATAAAATGTATAATGGATACCAAATATATGAAGATGCAAATGTTATTTGTACGCCATTATTTTTCTATATAGGTAATTTATTATTTAATATTTTAGGAGCAAATTTCTTTGTTTTTAGGATTTATAATATTTTAATTTTTATGTTTTATTATTTTATGATTTATAAAATTTTAAGACTATTGAAAGTAAATAGAAAAATCTCACTTGTAAGTACATTGGTATTATTGGTATTTGGAAACTATGCATTACCTAGAGTTATGGCGAATTATAATTCTCTAGCAGTTGCACTTTGTTTACTTGGGATATATCTTTTAATAAAAAAACAAATAAAGATGAATAATAAAAATATTTTAATACAGTCTATAATTTGTTTTTTAATTATTCTAACTAAACAAAATATAGGAGCATTTTATTTAATTGCATTATTAGGTACAATAATAATTAAATATAAAAAAGAAAGTATAAAAAATATATTAAAGATATGCCTAATATTAAGCATATTTAGTATAGTATTTATATTATTTTTACATTTTCAAGGTGTTTTAGACGGATTTATAAATTATGCAATATTAGGAATAAGTGATTTTGCAAATAACAATATTTCTATAAATTTGTTATATATAATTATAGGAATTTTTATTGTAATATCTGATTTAGTATGTTCAATATTTTTATTAAGACAGAAAAAAATTGAATTTATAGATGAAGAAAAAAATAATTTGATTATTTTAAATTCCTTCTCTATAATGTTGTTTTTATTAATTTTTCCTATAATAAATAAAATACATTTGTTACTTGCAATTACAACAGCTATTATTTTATTTTTATATATTTGTAGTTTAATAATAAAAAAAGGAAATTTAAATTTTAAAAAAATAAATCAGATAATAATGGTAATTTTATTTATATTAATAATATATAACATTTTTACAAGCATTAATAGACTATTTTGGTGGATAAAGGTTGTTTGCGATGAAAAATATTATTATGAATATAATTCACCTTATTTTGGAACAATAGTTAATGAAGATTTATATAAAAATATTGAAAATGTTACTAATTATATAAAAGAAGAAAATAATAAAGGAAATAGTGTAATTGTTTATTCTTCTAAAGCTTCGTTATATATGGTTCAGTTAAAACAAAGTAATGGTTTTTACGATTTACCTTTTAATGGTAATTTTGGAAAAATGACAGAAAAAGAGATATTACAAGATTTAAAACAAAAGGAAAACACATTAATCTTAGTTGTAAAAGATGAGGAAGATATAGAGTGGCAAGAAAGTAAAGAAATTATAAAAAAATTAAGGGAAGAATTACAAAGTATTGGTACAATTGAAGAATTTGAGATTTTAAAGCCATAAAAAATTCAAAAAAGTCTTGACAATTAATATAAAAATATGCTAAGATATTAATTGTCCGCAAGACATGGAGAGGTGGTCGAGTTGGTTTATGGCACCAGTCTTGAAAATTGGCGTGCGTTAATAGCGTACCGTGGGTTCGAATCCCACCCTCTCCGCCAAAATAAAATACCTTGAGCTTAAAATATTACAAGGTATTTTTATTTTAAAATAATGCAATAGAATAAATTTAATATGTAGGTGTACCCAAGTGGTGAAGGGGGCAGTTTGCTAAACTGCTAGGTCGAGCAATCGGCGCGGAGGTTCGAACCCTCTCACCTACGCCAGTAAAAAACCTTTTACAGATTCTTGTAATAGAATATGTAAAAGGTTTTTTGTGAAAAGTAATGCAATAAAGAATTTTAAATTTGAAAAAAACAATAAAAAATGCTATAATTATATTAATATTAACCTTTTAAAGAAGAGGAGTATAATTATGCATCTCTTGATGGATCTTATTCTTGGCATTATAAATTTCATTGGTGCAATTTTCTCAGATGCAAGGTGGTTTGTCCCAGTTTTTCTCATTATGGGAATCGCGTGTGTGGCGAACAAATACCGTGCAGCAGGAGCTTTCTTGATTTTCTTGGCACTGATGGTCTTTGTTAGAGCGATTGGATAAGATTAAAAAGGACTTGTAAGTTCTTTTGGGAAACTTGGTCTTGTGCCAAGTTTTCTTTTTGCAAAATATTACAAAACTATTACATTTATATTAAATTTTGATAAAAAATTACAAAAAATTGAAAAAAAACTTCAAATGTAGTATGATCCCATCTTTGACAGTTAAAGCGAGTAATCCCTAGAGAGAGTAAAGATAGAACGGTTTTTGAAGTGCGTACCTAATTCAACATAATTTTGCGTTTAAAAAAATTTTTTTCAGTATTTGCAATGGTTGTAGAGAATGGAAAAAATGTATAAAAATTATAAAGACGTAAAACACTTGATAATAAAGAGTTACAGGAGGTACGCAAAAAAATAAAGAAAAATTTGACTTTAAAACTATTGGGAGAGTAAGAGTACAGAAATTTAAAATTCTTCAAACTGTCAAACTCCCGGGAAACTTGGTCTTGTGCCAAGTTTTCTTTTTGCAAAATATTACAAAACTATTACATTTATATTAAATTTTGATAAAAAATTACAAAAAATTGAAAAAAAACTTCAAATGTAGTATAATTAAAGAGATAAAGTATTTTAAAATGGAGAAAAAGTTATGAAAAGTTTAAGTTTAAAAATAATGTTAATTTTTATTATAGTAACAACAATAATAACAAATATAAGTTATGCAAATGAAATAGTGCCTACAAGCTCTTACAAGATAGCTGCATCACAAGGTCAATCAACAGACGGAGGTACAGGTAAAACAGGAGAAACTACAGATGACATAATAGCAGGAGCAGATAAATTTATACAAAGTGCAGATACAAATAATACAATATCACAAGATGCTTCGCAAAAAGCAATAGACTTGTTATACAATGTATTTTTAGCAATAGGGTTAGTTGTAGCAGTAGCAGTAGGTGTTGTTCTAGGTATTCAATTTATGGTAGCCTCAGCAGACGGAAAAGCAGAAGTGAAAGAAAAACTAATACCATATACAGTAGGTTGTGTAGTAATATTTGGAGCTTTTGGTATTTGGAAATTAGTAATGGTTTTATTAGAAGGTTTTTAGAAGGTGATGAATATGAAAAAATTAAAAATATTTTTTGTTATAGCATTAATTTTAATGTTAATTATATCAATAACAAATATAACATATGCATCTGAGTGGATTTCTGATCCGAGAGAAAATCCAGAAAGTTTTTCGCCTGGTAGTGGTGGAGCAGCTGGGGCAACTAAAGTCCAAGATATAGGAAATAGAATTATAGGAATATTCCAATTAATAGGTACATTAGCATCAGTAATAGTTTTGATAGTTATTGGTATTAAATATATGGCAGGAAGCATAGAAGAAAGGGCAGAATATAAAAAGACAATGATGCCATATGTAATTGGTGCACTTCTAGTATTTGGAATTACAAACATATTAGGAATAGTAAGCAATATAACAGATGGATTATTGTAAGAGGTGATGAATATGAAAAAAACAAAAAAAATATTATTAATACTATTGACATTTTTGATTTTTATGTTTATTTTTAATATAGTAACTAATATGTATTCTACTTATGCTTTTACAGTAGAAAGTCTAACAGGAACACCGCCATCAGATACAAGTATAAAAAATGTAGGAAATGGAATAGTAACAATATTAACAACTATAGGAATTGTTCTTTCTGTTATTGTTCTAGTAATACTAGGTATAAAATATATGATGGGTAGTGTAGAAGAAAGAGCAGATTACAAAAAGACAATGATGCCATATGTAATAGGTGCGGCATTAGTATTTGCAGCATCAATAATAGCTAATATAATTTACAATATTGCAAATGACATAGGAGCGTAAATTTGATTTATTTTTTATAATTTGATATAATTATTATAGGTTTAGTTATTAAAGTTTCTTATATAAGAAAGATATAAGGAGTTTTATATAAAAAATTAAATAGAAGGAGGAAAATATTATGAAAAAGTTAACTAAAATAATGTCTGTACTATTAATTGCGGTAATGTTGATATCTGTATCTAGTACTGTACTTGCAGCAGTTACTGGGGCTGTTACACCAGGTGATGTAACAGGTGCTGATGTTTCAGGAATAGAAGGTGTTACAAATGTTGGTAACCAAATAGTAACAATATTAACAACTATAGGTATTATCGCATCAGTTATCGTATTAATTGTTTTAGGTATCAAATATATGATGGGTAGTGCTGAAGAAAAAGCAGAATACAAGAAGACAATGATGCCATATGTAATAGGTGCAGCATTAGTATTTGCAGCATCAGCAATAGCAAACATACTATACAACTTCTTAGGAAACTTAGGTGGAAATGCATAAGTATAAATAAGATAAATATAAAAAGATGTTCTAATTTTAGGGCATCTTTTTTAACGTTTTATTACAGAAATATTACAGAAATATTATATTATTGTTAAATTTAAAAAAAATGTATAAAAATATATGAAAATGTAGTTTTTTTTGTTATAATATTAAATAAGGGATAATAGGAAAAAAGGAGTGTAAATATGGGAACTTATAATGTGCCAAGAAATGTAAAAGGCGAAGGTAGAATATTATTTATATTCTCAACAAAAGCTTTAATATTATCAGGAGCAGGAGCTTTAGTTGGAGGCGTATTTTATATTATTTTTAATTTATTAGGTTTAACAATTGTAGGAATTGTAGCAGTTGTGTTATTTGCCTTAATAGGTTTTATTATAGGAACGTTTAAAATACCTAATTTGGAAAGATTTGATATAACAAGAAAAACAGGTGGAGAAAATATAGATGATGTAATAAAAAGAGCTTTTAAATTTAAAACCAAAAAATATAAATACTATGTTTATGATTTAGGTACAAAGGAGGAAAACAAAGATGAGTAATATAGACCAAACAACACAAATGTTAATTTTAGTTTTAGTATGTGCTTTTGTAGTATTATTAGTTTTATGTTTTGTTTATTTTATGTTAAAGAGAAAAGACAGAAAAATAGAAGAAAAAAACAATCCTAAAATTAATAAAGAACAATCAAAGGAAAGTACAACAACAGGAAGTACGGCAGGAAGAAAATCAATTTTTGATTTTATGGATTTTGATAAAATAGAAGATAATATGGTTATACAACATAATGGAAAAAGATTTGTAATGGCAATAGAATGTGCTGGAATAAACTATGATTTGATGTCAGGAGTTGAAAAAACAGGTGTTGAGGAAGGCTTTGTACAATTCTTAAACACATTAAGATTCCCAATTCAATTATATGTACAAACAAGAACAGTCAATCTAGAAAAAAGTATTGATGCATATAAGAAAAGATTAAACCAAGTAGAATCAGAACTATTTTCTAAAACACAACAATATCAAGAAATGGCTGATTCTGGTAATTTTTCACAACAAGAGTTAAATAAAGCATTCTACGAAGTTACTAAAACTAGAAACTTATATGAATATGGAAAAGATATCATATATGATACAGAAAAAATGAGTCTAAACAGAAGTATATTAAATAAAAAATATTATGTAATAATTGCATATTCACCAACAGAAAGTGGAACAGGAGAATTTGCTAAAGAAGAATTACAATCAATGGCATTTTCAGAATTATATACTAGAGCACAATCAATAATGAGAACATTATCAGCTTGTAGTGTTAATGGAAAAATATTAAATTCTGTAGAATTAGCCGAATTATTATATGTAGCTTATAATAGAGATGAATCAGAAACATTTGATTTAAAGAAAGCATTAAACGGAAATGTAGATTCATTATATAGTACAGCACCAGATGTTATGGAAAAAAGGTTAAAAGAATTAGATAAAGAAATACAAACAAAAGCAATGAACAAAGTTACAGAAAGAGTTGAAAAATTCAGAAGTAAGTATAGAGCTAAAGTGGAAGAAAAAGAAAATTCTATTGAACAATTGGCAAACGAAATGGCAGACTTAATTTTAAATGAAAACAGAGAATACTTAGGGGATGAAGTTGTTGACGGAATTTTAAATGAAAATGCTAAAGAAGGAGGTAATGATGAAGATGAGAAAGAGCAAAAGAAAACAACAAGAACTAGAAAACCAAGAAAAACAACACAAAGAACAAATGAGTAGTTTGTTTAAAAGAACAACAATAAAAGAAATCATTGCACCGTCAGGAATAGATGTTTCTAACGTGGATAGATTAGAAATAATATCAAATATGAAAAGATATGCAAGAAGTTTCTTTGTATCAACATTACCAAGAATGTGTACTTTCCCAGAATTGTTTAGAGATATGTATTTGTTTGGAGATATAAATACTTCTGTATATATAAATCCAATACCAGAGTCTAGATCACAAAATGAATTAAACAGAGTTATAAATGAACTAGAGACAGAAAGAATTGTTGCAGCAGACAAAGGTAATATAAATAGAGAAAGTAACTTAGCACAAAAAAGATTAGAAGCAGAGCAATTAAGAGATGAAATTTCAGCAGGATATAATAAATTATTTGAAGCTTCTGTAGTAGCAACACTTTTTGCATATAACTTAGATGAATTAGAAAAAAATACTAAATTATTAGCAACAGAGATGTCAAAAAGCTTAGTAGAAGTTAAAAGTGCTTGGGCTATACAAGAAGATGCTTTCCAAAGTAATTTACCACTTATGAATAATAAAATTAATAAAGTACATACATTTGATAGAAGGTCAATGGCAACAGTATTTCCTTTTACTACATCTGAAGTTGGACACTCAACAGGAGTTCCAATAGGATTTAACAGACAAACAGGAACACCAATACTTTTTGATAATTTCCACCCATCTTTAACAAATTATAATATGGTTATATTTGCTAAATCTGGTGCTGGTAAATCTGTTACAATGAAGACTTTAATTTCAAGATCTTCAGTACTTATGGGAATTGAAAGTTTAGCACTAGATGCTGAAGGTGAGTATTCAATTGTTGCTGAAAGTTTAGGTGGAATAAACGTAGTATTAAGCCCAAACTCAAAAACAATTATAAACTTATTTGATGTTGAAACTGAAAATGTAAAAGATGAAATAACAGGAAGAGAAAGAACAGTAGTAAATATTGAAAATAAAGTAGAGGACGTAACACAAGCTTTACTTACAATGGCAAGAGGTAGTACAAGAAGTACAGATGTAAACGAGCTTACAAAACAAATTATAGCAGAATCAGTTGCAGAAGAATATGCAGCATTAGGTATAACAAGTAATCCTGATAGTTTATATAGAGGAAGTTCTAATATGAGCAATCAAGATAGATTATACAGACAAAAGAAAGAAATGCCAACAATCGGAAGTTGGTATAAGAGAATAGAAAGAAAAGCTCAGGAAAACAAAAACCCTGATTATAGTTTCCATTATAGTTACTTATTAAAAGTTATGAAACAATATATAAGAGAATATGATGGACAAATGGCATACTTCGATGGACAGTCAACATTTGAATTGTTAGAAGGAGCACCATTTATAAATCTTGATATTTCTCAATTGGAAGAAAGGTTTGCAAGACCACTTGCACAACAAATTCTACTTTCTTGGATTTGGGAAAAATATGTTAAGAAAAATAGTGAAGATAGAAAGAAAGCAAATAAAAAGAGAGTGCTTGTTGATGAGGCTTGGATGTTATTACCATATCCAGAAGCCGTAGATTTCTTAAATACTATGGCAAGACGTGCTAGAAAAAGAAATGTTTCTTTGGCAATAATTTCACAAAGATTCCAAGACTTTTATGAGAAACCAGAAGCACAAGCAGTTTTAACATCATCAGATACAAAATTATTCTTAGCACAAGATAAATCAGAAATTGAATACTTAAAAGAAGTATTTAAATTAAGTGAAGGTGAAGCAAACTTTTTAATTACTTGCTTTAAAGGAGAAGGTTTGTTGAAAGTTGGTTCTGAATCAGCAATTATACAAATTACTCCAACACAAAAAGAATTTGAATTTGTTGAAACAAACTTAAACAAACTAGTAGAAATGAGAAGAAGAAAACAAGGAGTTTAATATGAATAGTTTTACAAAAAAACGGAATTGTACAGAAGATTATTATAGCAATAGTTTTTATTATATTATTTAATTGCATATATCCATGTATACCAGTTTATGCAACAGAAGATACTGATAGTTCAACTGAAGTAGAAGCACCTTTTGGTGTGCTACTTGAACCATTAATTGGATTAATTACTGGATTAGGTGAAGGAATAATTTGGCTTATACAATCACAGATATTGGGATTAAATGTATCGAACATATATGTTGATATGTCTGATGAAGATGGATGGAATTTCTTTTGGGGAGCAGTAGGAGCTATAACTGGAGGAGCAATAGTAGCAATAACTACAGGTGGTCTTGGAATTCCAGTGTTAATAGGAGCTGTAGCAGGAGCTGTTATAAATGTTAGTTGGAGTGAAGAACAATTCCCAGATAATTTCTATTTACCATTATATGCAATATCACCAGCTGAAATTTTCTCAGACCAAATTCCAGCTTTACATATTAACTTTATTAATCCAGAAAGTTATGAGGGAGAAGAATATCAAGATGAAGATGGAAATCAGGCGATAAATTCTGCAAAAGTTTTAGCACCTCAAATTGCTAAATGGTATGTTGCTTTAAGAAATTTAGTATTAATTGGTTTAATGGTTGTATTACTATATATAGGTATTAGAATAGTTATTAGTTCAACAGCAGGTGAAAAAGCAAAATATAAAGAACACATAAAAGATTGGCTTGTAGCAGTAGTTTTAGTAGTATTTATGCATTATATTATGGCTTTTGCAATGACTGTGACAGAATATATAACAGCAATGTTAGATAAAAATAATGAAAGAATTGAATTTACTCTTCCAGCAGGTACAGCAGAAAGAATACAAAAATCTGCAGAAGAACAAGGAATTGATAATTTTGAATTGACAGCTACAGAAGATGGTTCAGTAAATGTATATACTAATTTAATGGGATATGCTAGATTAATGCAACAAATGGAATCAACAGATGCAAATGGAAACGTACAATTTACTTGGAATTATATTGGATATGCAATTATATATATGGTTCTTGTAATTTATACGGTAATGTTTTTGATTATATATCTAAAAAGGGTAATATATATGGCTTTTTTAACAATGATAGCACCATTAGTTGCTTTAACATACCCAATAGATAAAATATCAGACGGACAAGCTCAAGCATTTAATATGTGGTTAAAAGATTATGTATATAATTTGTTATTACAACCATTTCACTTGTTATTATATACAATGCTTATAGGTTCAGTAATGGATTTAGCAACAGAAAATATGATATATGCAATAGTAGCCTTAGGATTTTTATTACCAGCAGAACAATTATTACGTAAATTTTTCGGATTTGAAAAATCTGATACAACAGGAAGTATTATGGGCGGAGTTGTTGGTGGAAGTATGGCAATGAACGCAATAAACAGTATGAGAAAAATTGGTTCTGCTAAAAAGACAGATGGTGGAGGCAAAGCTGATGGATCATCAAGCAATAATGATAAGGGAAAAACTAGGTTGACAGACAGAAGACCAGAAAGAGATAAGCGACAATCATCTGTAGATTTATTAAATGGTGGATTTAATGATGATGATGACGATAATAATACTACACCTAATTCAGGAACTATAAGAACTTCAGGAGGAGGTTCTACAGGAGGAAGCTTACCAGCTGATTCTACAAATGGTGGAAATTCACCAGGTGCTTCCGGAGATAGATTTAATGCATATGAACCATTAGAAATAGCTTCAGATATACGTAATATAGCAAAAGACAAAATAGATACTGCTAAGGATTGGGCAAGCAATTCTGCACCAGTAAGATTTGCAAATGCAAGAAGAAGTGATTTTAATAATTGGTTAGCCGAAACTCCAAAAACAAAATTAGGAAGAGATGCGAAAAAAATAGCGATAAGAGGTGCAAAAAATTTAAAAGCAGCAGGAGGAACAGCAATACGTTATACAGGAAAAGGATTGGCTGCAGTAGGAAAGAAAGCACCAAGAGTATTAACAAAAGCAGCTTTAGGAGCAGCAATAGGAACAGCTGGAGTTGCTGCTGGAGTTGCTTCAGGAGACTTATCAAACATTGCAGCATATGGAGCAGCAGGAATAGGCGTAGGTGCAAGTGTAGGAGAAGGTGTGTCTAATATAGCTGATAATGTAACAACTGGAGCGGGAAATGTAGCAAGCGGAATAAGAGATGATTACGAAAGAAGAAGGTATACAAAAGCAGAAAGAGAAGCAAGACAAAATGCAAAAGCAGATAAAGAGTGGAGAAATTCTAAAGATGTACAAAAGAGATATCAAGAAGAATTTGGAAGAGAAAAAGATGCAAATGGCGTAGAAAGATGGAAAAAAGCTATGGACAAACAACAACAGCTTAGAGAGTATGGAATAACAGATGATGATATAGGTATGAAAGTTATAAAGGATACAGACTTAGATAAAAAAGTTACTGCTGAAGATGTAGTAGTTGCAAGAACAGCATCAAGCATACAATCAGAAGAAGGATTACAATCATTTAACCAAAGTATGATAGAAGCTGGTGTAGATAAAAAGAAACTTAATAATATCAATAAAAGGGTTAGAAAAATTAATCCTGGTGGAAATTTTGTACAATAAAATAGAGGAGGGTAAATATGCTTAGAAAATTAAGATTATTTTATTATAACAATAAAGAAAAATTTTGGGTAACGATTGGAATAATAATATTTGTAATAGTTATTATACAAATAATAAATGGAGTTATAAAAAATAATAGAGAAGAAGAATTAAATAATGAAAAAAATGAAAGCAGTATAATAAGTAGCGGAAGCAGTAAAAATGAAACATATTTACCTTCTAGAACAGATAGTGTAATATCAGACTCAAAAGTTTCTAAAGATAGAATAGAAGAAGATACAAAAATTATAGAATCTTTTGTAAATTTTGGAAATGCAAATGATGTAGAAGGAGCATATAACTTACTTAGCCAAGACTGTAAAGATGAAATGTTCCAAACAATAGATAGATTTTATGAATTTTATTTTAAAAATATATTTAATGAAAAAAGGTCATATGACTTAGAAAATTGGGATAGTACAGGAAGTAGAACAACATATAGAATAAAATACCAAAATGACATAATGGCAACTGGTATGATAAACGAAGAATTTATAGAAGATTATATAACAGTTATAGAAGAAAATGATGAGAAAAAATTAAATATAAATGAATTTATAAATAAAGTAGATTTAGAAAAAAAAGGACAAGTAGATGGATTAGAAGCTACAGTTACAGCAAAATATTATTATTACGATTATGAGGAATATGATATAACATTTAAAAATACAACGCAAGGACAAATAATTATAGACACTAAAGATAATACAGAAAGTGTATATCTAGAAGACGAAAGAGGAGTAAATTATTCGTGGTTTGGAAATGAAATTGCAAATGAAGAATTAATTTTAAATGGAGGAGAGAGTGTAAGTTTAAGAATAAAATTTAATAAATTATACAATCAAAATAGAGTAGATAATAAAATTAATTTTACAGATGTAAGAATAAATAATGAACAAAAAACTTTAGAAATAAATGTATAAAATATGGAGGGTAGTATGATGGATAGCCAAAAAATAAAAAAAGCACTTTTAAAAGGTGCAAAAATGATGTTTAAGCCAATTTTACTAATTGCGGTGGTTGTTATTGTACTAGTCTCTTTATTTTGGGGTACAATAGATGGGATATTTTCTAAAGCATCTGAAATTTTTGATGAAATAGTTGATAATGTAAAAATTGAGGGGAACAATATTATAGTAGATGAAGAATATATGTCAGATGCAAAAGAAAGACTAGAAAGACTAGGAATAGATTCTTCAACACTAGGACTTGGAAGTGAAGAAGATTATTTAGATAGATTTCTAGAAGCAGAAATTGTAACAAACTTTCCATATTTAGGGGGAGACGGGTTACAAGGAGCAGTATATTTCGAAAGAGCGAAATCAGACAGAACAACAACAGAATTACAATACTTATCTTATGATGAATTTTATGGAAAGGTAAATAATGGAGAAGATGTAAATAATTATTTTACAGTTGACCAAGAAGATTGGACAGTACACGTAATGAAAATAGACGGAAATATAGAGAAAATAAACTATAAAAACATGGTAGAAAAATTTGCAATGCCATTTGAATTTCCTATTGCATTATCAATGACATCACAAAATCCACAATTTGCATTAGCAGTAGTAAATTTAGTAAAAGATTCTAGAATAACAATAACAATAGCAGAATCTGAAACAACAGTGACAACAACTACGACAGAAAAGTATAATGAAAAAATAGAACAAATAACACCACAAGAAGGAGACGAACCTGTTCAAACCCAATTAGTATCAGAAGGTGAAAAAGAAGGAGAACCACAGGTATCAACAGAAACCACAACTTCAACAGAAATATTCTTATCTAGTGCTAGAACATGGATACTAAATTATACGACAAACCTAACATATGATGAGTCTTCAGAAGATTCAGAACCTGTTGAAGTAGCATTAGATCCAGAAACAACAACAGAAACTGTACAAAGACCAAATGGAACATTTATAAGAACAACAAAAAGTGAAAGAACAAATGTAACTCAAACTCATAAAGAATATAAAAGATGGATAAAAGGAAGAGCACAAGTAATAGACAAAGCAGAGAATTTTACAAATCTAATAATACGTACAAAATCAGTAAATGGACAAGGATTAATAGAAATAGCAAAACAATGCCATGACTATGTATGTGAAAGAAATTTTTCATATTTACAAGATTATACTAGAAATACAATACCAATATCAGAAAGTGGAAACACAACAATAGACTGTAGTAGTTATGTAAGTTGGGTTTTATATGAAGCAGGATATGAGGATTTAGCCGGATATCAACACTCAACAGACGATGGTAGTTTTGGAGCATATGGAGATAGTAAAGGTTGGGAAAGAATACAAAGCTTAGAAGACACACAACCTGGAGATATATGTTTTTGGGCGAAAAGTGGGGATCCATATCATGTAAATATCTTAGTTAGTAAAGATAATGGAAAATATTTATTCTATGATTGTGGCTCTACAGCATTAATTAGAACATATGAGCCAACAGAGTGGTGGGCTATGCAAGACTTTTACTATGCATTTAGACCAAATGATGAAATTGCTAGTGCATTAAATCCACAAACACAAGAAGAATTAAAAGATCAAATTGAAAATTATATAGAAGGAGTAACTGAAGGTACATATTCTGTAAGTGTAATTAATTTAGATAAAAGTTCAGATACAATAAATATAAACAATGAGAGAGTAAAATCAAATGGACTTGTAAAGTTATTTATTATGGCAACTGCTTATAGTGAAGTAAGAAATAATAGAATAAGCGAAGAAACTATTTCTACAGATATAAGAAATATGATAACATCTGATAACAACTCTGCAGCAAACAGTTTATTAAAAACATTGGGAAACGGAGATATAGCAAAAGGTGTAGATAAAGTAAATGAATATGCAAGACAAAATGGATATACAAACACAAAACTTGAAGGTCAAATGGATGATGAAAAAATGGTAGACGGAAATGACCAAACATATACATCTACAAGAGATGTAGCAACAATTCTGAAAAAAATATATGACGGAACTTGTGTAAATAGTACATTTTCTGAGAAAATGATGGAATTGTTGAAAGGACAAATAATAACAGATATGATACCATCTACATTAGTAGGAGCACAAGTAGCAAGTAAATCTGGAGAACAAAATGGAATAGCACAAGATGCTGCAATAATATCAACTGAAAATGCTAATTATTTAATAGTAGTTTCAGCAAGTGATTTATCTAGTACAGAAATTGGAAAAGAAAACATAAGACAAATAGCAAATATAGTAAATGTCTATTATGCGGAAAATGGAACATTAAGTGATAATGAAAACTTAGAAGATGATGAAATAGAAACAAGGATGAACGGAGATAGAGTATGTTATAGATTACCAAGTGGAGAATTCCAATGTCCACTAAATAACCTTGTTGAAGCAAGAGAGATGTTATTTGAATTATTAGGTAAATATGAAAAAACACAAAGCCATGAAAGATTAATGAGATATTTATTATATTTATTAACAGGAAATGATTATGGAGTAACAGAATTTGATTTTTATGAATTTTTAGGAATAGAGTTAATGACAGCAGGAGCGGGAGATTATGTAGTTGATACAACACAATCTCCAGAGTCAATAGTAATAACAGATATAGATACACTAAGACAAGCTTTCTCTTGGTATAGTAGTGACCAAGTACTTCAACAATATGCAGAATATTTCTTAGAGTGTCAAGAAAAATATCATGTAAATGCAATATTTGCAGCGGCAGTATCTATTACAGAAAGTAGTGCTGGAACTAATATTGCAATTGGTGGAAATAATATGTTTAGTATATCAAATGGTGGAGCAGGAAATTGGAATAGCTATGGTTCAATGGAAGCTTCAATAGAATCTTTCTTTAAACTAATTAGCGGAGAATATTTCTCAAATGGGCAATATACAGTTAGTCAAATATCTGATGGAGGAAACCACTCATACTGTGTACCACCAGAACCATGGGTTACAAATACAACAAATTATATGACTCAAATGTTTAATGCGGCGGGAATAGATACATCATCAGCAACAAGTGGTAGCACTGGACCAACAACAGACTTACAACAAAGAGTAGCAAATGAGGCAATAAACAATGCATATGCATATCCACATACACCAGGGTGGTGTGAACAATGGGCAGAAGCAGTATATAGAGGCGTAGGAATAAATGTACCTTATATGGGATGTGCAGGAGAAGCGGGAGACGCTTGGATTGTTTCGTCATCAATGTCAGATATACCAGTAGGAGCAATGGTATTTGGATGGTCTGGAAGAGGAACTACTCATAATGGACATAATGCAGGGCACGTAGGAATATATATAGGAAACGGTATGGTTATGTCAAATGATAGTACAGGAATAGAAACAATGTCTGTAGAAACATGGGGAAGATATAGCCCATGGAGAGGCTGGGGCTGGCCAGGAGGAATAGATCTTTCTAGATAGTAGAATTAAAATTTTAAGGAGGAAGCTTTGTGAAAAAAATAAAATATTTTATAATAGGAATTGTTCTTCTAATAATTATAGTTGTAATTACAATAGTTGCAATAAATATGAAAGACAGAAAAGAAAACCCAGAAGCATATCAATATATAGATGAAAATACCATTACAGAAGAAGGAAGAGAACAAATAAATTATAGAAAAGCATTAAACGATGTAAATAGCCCAGATGACTTTTTTACAGCGGTAAACTGTGTAAATCAATATATTACTGCTGTAAATAGACTTAGTATAACAAATGAAAACACATCTGGAGAAGCTAAAAATGGACTAAGAAAAAATGTATATGAAATGTTAAGTAAAGACTATATATCTGATAATAATATAACACAAGGAAATGTAGATAATTATTTAAACGATGTAAGTAATTCTGTATATTTTATACCATTAAGAGCTAAGTCAATACAAGATGATAATTTTACTACAACTAGATATATAATATATGGAATAGAAGAAGATATGAATTATAACTTTTTAAGAGATTTATATATTATTGTAAATACAGATAATACAAATAAGACTTTTTCTATAGAACCAATAATTAATCATAATTATACAAATATAGATGATGTAAAATTAGATAGTAAAAAAATAACAATAGAAAAAAATAATGTAAATGAAATAATAAAAGTAGTTGCAAGTGATGAATATACTTCTCAACAATATCTTTTATATTATAAATATTTAGCAATAGGAAGACCAGACATAGCATATGAATTTTTAGATAAAGAATACAGGGAAAAAAGATTTGGAAGTCTAGAGAAATATCAGCAATATATACAAGATAATTTAGATGATGTAAAAGCTGTAAAATTAGGAAAATATGGTGTTGATAGACAAAAAGAATATAACCAATATGTGTGCCAAGACACATATGGAAAAATGTATATTTTTAATGTAGAAAATCCAATGGACTTTTCTTTACAACTAGATATTTATACAATAGAATCAGATGAGTATAAAGAACAATATGAAAGCGGAAACGAAGAAATAAAAGTACAAATGAATGTTAATAAGTTTATATTAATGATAAATAACCAAGATTATGAAACAGCATATAATTTGTTAGATGAAAACTTTAAAAATAATTATTTTAAAACATTAGAAGATTTTATAAATTATATGAAAGTATATGCTTATAAATACAATAACATAGAAATAAGAAACTTTAATGTCAATGGAAACGTATATATATGTGAAGGAGTTTTAACAGATGCAACAAATGGACAATATGTAGATGAAACAAAAGGAACTGCAGGCTCAGGAAGTGCATTAGCTTGGACATTTTATATGCAATTAGGAGAAGGAGAAGATTTTAAAATATCTTTTGAGGTACTTTAATTATAAAAATAAAAGAAAGGAGCAAAATAATGGGCGAAGAAGTAAAGCAAAAAATATTTAAACATATGAAAAAAAATGGCAAAATAGTTCTAATTGGTGTAATATTATTAGTTTTGCTTGTTTCTTTGTTCTGGGCTGCAATTGAAGGAATCTTTAGCGGTGTTTCAGAAGTATTTGAAGGTATATCTGATAAGATAAAGATAGAAGGAAATAATATTGTAATAGAAGAAGACTATTATGAAGAAGCAAAAGAAAGACTAGAAAAGATGGGAGTAAATTCAGAAACATTAGGTCTAGGAAATGATGAAAAATACTTAGAAAGGTATTTGGAAGCAGAAATAGTAACAAGTTATCCATATTTAGGCGGAGAAGGATTACAAGGGGCGGTATATTTTGAAAGAGCTAAGACTGATGGAACAACTACTAGACTTAGTTATTTAGAATATAACGAATTTTATAATAAAGTAAATAATGGAGAAGATGTAAATGATTATTTTACAGTTGACCAAGAAGATTGGACAGTACACGTAATGAAAATAGACGGAAATATAGAAAAAATAAATTACAAAAATATGGTAGAAAAATTTGCCATGCCATTTGAATTTCCAATAGCATTAGCATTAACATCACAAAATCCACAATTTGCTTTAGCAGTAGTAAACTTAGTTGAAGATTCAAGAATAATAATTACAATAGCAGAATCAAAGACAACAACAACTACTACTACAACAGAAAAATATACTCAAAGAGTAGAACAATCAACTGTGGGAAGCGAAGGAGGCGTAAATTCATCTCAAATCTTATCACAAGGGGTAGTAGAAGGACAACCACAATCAACAACAGAAGAAACATATACAACAGATATATTTTTATCAAGTGCAAGAACATGGATATTAAATGAAATTACAGATTTACAATATGATGAAAGTAGTGAAGATTCAGAACCATCTGTAACTGAACTAGAAGATTCTACAACGACAAACCAAAGACCAAATGGAACTATTATAACAACTACAAGAACAGATTGGACAAGCACTACACAAGTACATAAAGAATATCAAAGATGGGTAAGAGGAAATTCAAAAGTAACGGAAAAATCTGATAGATTCACAAAATTAATTATAAATGATGGTGCAACAAATGGTAATGGCTTTGTACAAATAGCAAAAGAATTACATGATTATTTAGCAGAATATCAATATTATTATTCAGCAAGAGATAATATAGAAGCGGGACATTATGTTGGACACGATGGTGAGGCAATAGCAAGTAGAAGACCAACATTTGGTGAACCAATGAGTGAAAGATATTTATGTTGTACAACTTTTACAGCTTGGGTATTAGATACAGCAGGTTATGAAGGGATAGATTTCCGTTCACTAGACCTTTTAGATGATAGTATCAAAGATAGAGGTTGGGAATTGATAGAAGATATAGAAGATGTAGAGCCAGGAGATATGGTATTTTGGTATGGAAAAGGGACTACAACTTTAAAACATACAAATGTATGTGCATCAAAAGACCCTGATGGAACATTAAGATATTATGATACAGGATGTACAGACAGTATAAGAAAATTTGACCCTATATTGTATGTAGATAATATGGGAAGTCTTAGAACTTTTGCATATGCATATAGACCAAATGATGAAATAGCTAAAGCTTTAGGTGCAAATAGTATAGAAGAATTAAAAGAAGATATAGAAGAATTCATAGATGTATCTGTAACAGAAGGAGATTATTCAGTAAGAGTTGTAAATTTAGACAATACAACTGATAGTATAACAATAAATAATAAAAGAGTAAAATCAAATGGTTTAATAAAATTATTTATTATGGCATCTGCATATAGTGAAGTAAGAAATGGAAATATAAAAGAAGAGGATATAGTAGCAGATTTAGAAAGAATGATAACAACAGATAGTAACACATCAGCAAATGCACTTTTAAAAACAATGGGAAATGGAGATATTGCAAAAGGAGTAGACAAAGTAAATGAATATGCAAGACAAAATGGATATGCAAATACTAAATTAGAAGGTGAGTTAGATCAAGATAATCTAACAACAGAAGGAAATGACCAAACATATACATCTGTTAGAGATGTTGATACAATTTTACAAAAAATATATGACGGAACTTGTGTTAATCAAGAATATGCAGAAAAAATGATGAATATTTTAAAACTTCAAGTAAATACTGATATGATACCTTCTACTATAACTAACGCACAGGTTGCAAGTAAATCTGGACAACAAAGTGGAATAGTACAAGATTCAGCAATAATAGCAACAGAAAACTCAAATTATTTATTAGTTATATCAGCAAGTGGAATAACAAATATTGATAATGCAAAAAATAATATTAGAGAAATTGCTAATATGGTAAATCTATATTTTGAAAAACATCCAACAACAGATGAAAACGAAAATTATAAAAAAGATGATGATATCGAAACAAGGATGAACGGAAATAGAGTATGTTATAGATTACCAAGTGGAGAGTTCCAATGTCCACTAAATAACCTTGTAGAAGCAAGAGAGATGTTATTTGAATTACTAGGCAAATATGAAAAAACACAAAGTCATGAAAGATTAATGAGATATTTATTATATTTATTAACAGGAAATGATTATGGTGTAACTGAATTTGATTTTAATGAATTTTTAAATGGATCTTTCTCAAGTGTAGGAGGACTAGTTGGAAATACACCACAAGAAAAAGTATGGTGGGCATTAATAGATGCAGGATATAGTAAAGAAGCAGCTGCAGGAGTTTTAGGTAATATACAAGCAGAATCAGGATTTGATCCAGCTGTAATAGAAGGTGGAACAGGTATTGGTTTTGGTTTATGCCAGTGGTCATTTGGAAGAAGAACACAATTAGAGGCATATGCAGCATCAAAGGGTGCAAATCCTTCTGATGTAAATATCCAAATAGAATTCTTAATAGGAGAGTTAACACCAGGTGGTGGGGCAAATGGGTATGCTACATACCAATTAGTATCATATAATGGATATTCAGCAAGTGATTGGATAAATGCAGGTTCTCCAGAAGATGCAGCAGTAGCATTTTGTTGGTCTTTTGAAAGACCAGGAGTACCAAGGATGAGTGTTAGAACAGAAGCTGCTAGGTCATATTATGAACAGTTTAAAGATGCTGAAAGACCAATGGGTGGTTCTGATATAGGAACAGAGGCACAAGAAAGAGTAGTATATGAAGCTGTAAATAATGCATATGCATATCCACATACTCCAGGATATTGTGAAGCATGGGTAGAAGCGGTATATAGGGGAGCAGGAATAAACGTACCTTATATGGGGTGTGCCGGTGAAGCAGGGGATGCATGGATTGTTTCTTCATCGATGTCAGATATACCTTTAGGAGCAATGGTATTTGGATGGTCTGGAAGAGGAACTACTCATAATGGACATAATGCAGGGCACGTTGGAATATATATAGGAAATGGTATGGTTATGTCAAATGATAGTACAGGAATAGAAACAATGTCTGTAGAAACATGGGGAAGTTATAGCCCATGGAGAGGCTGGGGCTGGCCAACAGATTTATCAAGTTAGGAGGAAAACTTTGTGAAAAAAATAAAGTATTTTATAATAGGAATTCTTCTTTTAATAGTTATAGTTGTAATTACAATAGTTGCAATAAATATGAAAGATAGAAAAGAAAACCCAGAAGCATATCATTATATAGACGAAAATACTATTACAGAAGAAGGAAAAGAACTAATAAATTATAGGAAAACATTAAACCCAGTTAATAGCCCAGATGATTTTTTTACAGTGGTAAGTTGCGTTAATCAATATCTAGGTGTGGTAAATAAGGCGAGTTTACAAAATATGGGACAAAGTGATAATGAAGAATTAATAAATTCTTTTAAAATTAATATATACAATTTATTAGACCAAGAATATATAGAAAAAAATAATGTAACTCAAGATAATGTGTATGATTATGTAGATGATATAAATCAAACAGTAATTTTCTTTGTTCCTTTAAAAATGAAATCAATAGCATCTGAAAATGAAGAAACAACAAGATATATAGTTTATGGAATTGAAGAAGATATAAATAATACTTATTTAGGAGATTTATATATAATTGTAAATAGAGATAATAATAATGGTACATTTTCAATAGAACCAATATTAAATGGTAATTATAACAGTATAGATGATATAAGTTTGGAGAGTAAAGTAATCCAAATAAATAAAAATGAAAATAATACTGTTTCAAAAGTTGTTGCAAGTGATGAGTATGTTTGTAGAAATTATTTAGATTATTATAAAAAGTTAATTTTAGGTAGACCAGATATGGCATATGAGTTACTTAACGAAGAATACAAACAAAAAAGATTTGGTACTTATGAAAAATTCCAACAATATATAAATGATAATATAAATGATTTCAAAGTATCACAACTTCAACAATATATGGTAAATAGAAATGAAGAATATAACCAATATGTGTGTAAAGATGCATATGGAAGAATATATATGTTTGATTCTTCTAAACCAATGGAAGTATCAGTTCAATTAGATACTTATACACTTGAAACAGACGCTTTTAAAGAACAATATGAAAAAGGAAATAATGAAGTAAAAGTACAAATGAATGTTAATAAATTTATCTTAATGATAAACAACCAAGATTATGAAACAGCATATAATTTATTAGATGAAAACTTTAAAAATAATTATTTTAAAACATTAGATGATTTTATACTTTATGTAAGAAATAAAGCTTATAAATATAATGATTTTGAAATAAAAAGTTTTAATGCAAATGGAAATGTGTATGCGTGTGGAGCCAACTTATGGGATTTAACAGGTGGAAGCTATGTTGATGAGACAAAAGGAACAAGTGGAGGATATGTTTATGAGTGGACATTTTTTGTACAATTAGGAGAAGATAAAAACTTTACAATTTCTTTTGAGGTTGATAATAATGTAATACCAGGATAAATAAATATAATAAAAATAAAAGCTAACTTAGAGTTAGCTTTTATTGATTAAATAAATTAGAGATAAAGTTTACAAAATAATTAATTACAACATTTTCTTCATACAAATCTACAAAGAAATTTTTTATAAAAGGTATCTGTAAAAGTAAAAAAAGTATTGCTATTGTAATTAGTAAAGCAATGAAATTTTTCAAATAATCTTTAAATGTTTTTTTATATTTTATTTTATAACCTCTATTTTTTAAATCTTGTATATATGCATCATGGTAAGCTTGTTGTTTTGCTTGGTTAATTTGATTTTGATATTCTATTTCGTTTTGATAATTATGTTGTAAGTAATTTTCAGTATTTAAATTATTGGTCTGTGTATAATTTGAATTTATATTATGTTTTAAATTATTAATTTCGTTATATAAGTTTTCATTTTCTCTAGATAATTTTTGATAATCTTCTTTTGAAATTTCTTCTTGTTTTAATCTTTCATCATATTTTGCTCTCAAATTAGGATTAGAAAGGGTTTCATATGCTTCGTTAACTATCTTTATTTTTTCTTCAGCTTCTTCTTTTAAATTTGATTCTTGTAAGTCTGGATGATATTTTTTTACTAATGTTTTATATGCTTTTTCTATAACTTCAGGAGAAGCATTTTTATCAACTTCTAAAATTTTATAATAATTCATTTGTAAAACTCCTCATATAATAATTTACTATATTAAATATACCATAAAAAAAAATATTCTTCAATAAGAAAAAAAGATAAAAAACTTAAAAACATGAAACAAAATTAATAAAAGATAATATTAAAAAATATAAAATATACTTACTGGTTTTATTTTTGTCGAAAATTGTAAAATTACGCGGTCGAAAGTTAAAAAAATATTAAAAAAGACTTGCAATTTGTTTTCAAAGATGCTAATATATTTTTACAATATTTAAAAACGTTTTTAAAAAGAGTTTTTTTCAAAAATTTAAATCGAAAAAATTCCAACAAAAATAATTATTTTATACAAAAAATTTATTTTGGACTTTTATTGGTTTAGAAAAAATAAACAAAAGAAAAATAAAAAAGATAAAAATCTATAAAATAATAAGAAAACAAAAGAAAATATGAGAAAAAGAAATAAAAACAATAAAATTTACTTTAAATGTAATTTGACTTCAATAGTAAAAGAAAATAAAATAAAGGAGGAATAGAATTGGATAAAAAAATTAAAAGAACAGGTAAAGTACATGATAAAGTAATAAAACAAATATTAGAAGCAAAACAAGAATTAATAAATCTATTAAGAGATTTTATGGGAGTAAAACTAAAGAAAAAAGATATAGAAAATTTTAATATAGAATATAGAGAAAAAATAACATTTAAAACAAAATTATTAGATGTGGTTTATAAAATAAAAACAGAGGAATCATTTATAGTAATAGAACATCAAAGCACGGTAGATTATAAAATGGGAGAGAGGATGACAGAAAATGAGACAGCATTAATAGGAAGTAGAGAACAGCAAATGGAAAATAACAAAAATAGAAAAGCAGCAGTAATATATCCAATAGTATTAAGTACAGCAAAAAGGATATGGGATGCACCATTAACAATAATACAAGAAGAAAATAATAAATATAGATTACCTATAAATGATAAAATAAGAATGTATGAAAAATCAAAAATAACTATGTACAAACATACATTCTTTTTTGTATACTTTT
>CALXEY010000004.1 GCA_944387455.1 uncultured Clostridia bacterium | reverse complement strand
TCTAATGAAAATCTCGAATAAAAAGTAACTACTCCATATATTTCTGCCATTGGCACATTTAAAAATTCTGATAATTCTTTTTGTATGTGCATTGGCACATAACCATAATGTTCTTGGACTTCATTTAGCATTTGAATTAAATTGTCTTTTACTGGTAAATACTCCTCAAATAATTTTTCTAGAAATAAATCTTTTTTTCCTTGGCAATCACATTTCTTTTTTTCTTCCATTATATTCCTCCCTCTTCTTAAGAGTTTATTATTAAGATATGTAGATTATATCAAAGCTGTAAATTTTATACAACTATTTTTTCAATTTTTATTGACAATTTTCTACAAAAATGTCAAAATAGAATTACAGATAGTAAAAAATGTAAAGGGGTGAAAAAAATGGACGAAAACAAAACTGAAAGTAAAGGACTTAGCATTGCTTCTATGGTATTAGGTATAATTTCTGTTGTTCTATGCTGTTTTGCTTATATTTCTATACCTTGTGCAATACTTGCAATCATATTTGGTATTGTTGGTATGAAAAAAGGTGGAAAAGGTATGGGTATTGCAGGTCTAGTTTTAGGAATTATAGCAATTGCACTATATGCACTAGCAGTTGTAGGTGTATTATCTTTAGGAACTGCAATTGGTACATCTTTAATGTAGTAAACAATTAAAAATATAAATAAATCGCAATGTGAATTTTATTGCGATTTATTTTAAGCTTTTAGGAGAAAAACAATTATGAAACTTATTAACAAAAAATATTCTAAGTTAATATTAATTGAACTTTGTATTATAATTTCTTTAGTTATAATATTTATTTTTGTACACTCTTCATTTGTAAATTTAATGCCTAGCTGTTATTGGCAAGAAAATTTTGGTGTTTTATGCCCTAGTTGTCGGTGCTACTAGATGTATTATTAGCTTTTTTAATGGTGATTTTTCTATATCATTTTTATACAACCCATTTATGTTTATTTTAATAATATATCTATTTTTATTAAATATTTTATATATAATAAATACCATTTTTAATAAAAAATATTTAAGCTTTTTCTATCCAAAATGGTATTATGTTATTATTTATTTTTCTTTATGGACTATTTATACAATTGTAAATAATGTTATTTCCATAAATCTCCATTAATAAACCTTGTAAGTGCCATTATAAAGGCATTTTTTGTTAAATCTATTCTTGTTATTTCTCCTTTGCTTAAATAACTAATTCCTCCTTGTCCTTTTCCTGTATCTTTTTCATCAAACAATCTATCCATTACTTTACCAAGTTCTGTTTTTCTTATTTCTTCAATATATTTTTCAGGAATTGGGAAACCTTGGCTTGTTCCTATACTTTGAAAGCCTTTATTATCTTCTATTACAGCACAATTAATATCTATCCACTCACCTAAAGAATTTGTAATTCCCGCTTCACTTGCTATATAAAAGTCTACTTATAATTTATTTTCTTTAGCATATTTTTTTAAATTTAAAATTCTATTTTTTGCTCCTATTATTATTTCAGAATTTACTGGTTGGTCAGAGACTTCTGAATCTACTGCTATTCCTTCGATTTCTATATTACTAAAATACCTCTCAAAAGCTTTTCTTGCTCCTTCTATTTTTCCTGGGTTTTTAGTACCAATTAATATTTTCATTTATTTTTATCTCTCCTTAATTCATCTCCACTTTTCCTACAATATCATTTATGTTTTCTATATTATGTTTTTCCATATAATCTTCTATTTCAGATATTACATTTAAACTAGTATATGGGTCTATGAAATTTCCTGCACCTATTGATATAGCAGTTGCTCCTGCTAGCATAAATTCAATTGCATCTTCTCCTTTTACAATTCCACCCATACCAAGAATTGGTATATCAACTGCTTTTGCTACATCATAAACCATTCTTACAGCAACAGGTCTAATAGCAGGACCAGATAAACCGCCAGTGTTATTTGCTAAAACTGGTTTTCTTTTTTCTATATCTATTTTCATACCAAGCAAAGTATTGATTAAAGAAACACCGTCTGCTCCTCCGTCTTTTGCTCCTTTTGCAATTTCTGCTATATTTGCTACATTTGGTGTTAATTTTACAATTAAAGGTTTATTTAATACTTTTCTTACTTTAGAAGTAACTTCTTTTACACCTTCATATGAACTTCCAAATGCCATACAGCCATTTTTTACATTTGGGCAAGATAAATTAAGTTCTACACCGTCTATATCTAATGTATCTAATATTTTACATACATCTATATAATCTTCTATAGTACTTCCACAAGCATTTACAATAATTGCTGTATCAAATTTCTTTAAAAAAGGTAAATCATTTTCTGCAAAATATTCTACACCTGGGTTTTGAAGTCCTATGCTATTTAACATCCCACTTGGTGTTTCACAAACTCTAGGTGGTCTATTTCCACTTCTTGGTCTAATTGAAGTTCCTTTTGTTATTATTCCACCGAAGTTTACTTAAGTCAAAAAAATTACTATATTCTCTTCCATATCCAAATGTACCAGATGCTACTGTTACTGGGTTTTTCATCTTTATTCCTGCAAACTCTACACTTAAATTCATTTATTTTAAACCTCCCATACCTTTTTCTTCTATAATTTTAATAGTTTTATCTAAATCTATATTTGACATCTCATCAATAAAATTTTCTACTTTATCTATTTTTAAGTATTTTGGTTTATTGTTATTTTTATCAGTCGACATATATTTTCTAATATTATCTAATATTTCTACATTATATTTTTTTATTAAATCATAATTTAAACAATCATAATCATCATAAAACCTATCATTGTTTAGTTTCATTTTTTGATGTTCTTGTTTAAAAGTTTTGTTATAAAAATAATGATCTGATATTAAATGTAATAAATATCCTTTATAATAATCTTTATTAATATCTACATTTTCATCTTCTAAAAAATCTTTTATATTTGTTTCTACTTCATATTTCCCCCATTTTCCATAATGAGTTTTTGATTTTTCTTTTGTTATTTCTGTCATTTCTTTATTTAAATCTGGTGCAATAGTTCCTTTTAGAAATTCTTTTTCATCTTTTATTTTGTTTTTATTTTTTCTTATATATTCTTTTCCTATTGCCATATGTATTGTAAAACCTGGCATCTTTTTATTCCTCCTTATATATCTACATCTTTTGCTTGAAATACTGGACCACCCTTACATACGTGGAAATATTCTGGGTTTTCATTTGTACTTCTTGCTTTTTTAACTGCGCAACCTAAACATACACCTAAACCGCAAGCCATTCTTTCTTCTAAAGAAATCTGACAAGGAATATTTTTTTCCTCAGCAAGTTTTTTAACAGCCTTAAGCATAGGAAGTGGTCCGACAAGCATACACACAGTCTATATTACTTAAATCTTTTTCTAATTCTTCAATTGCAAAGCCTTTTATTCCATAAGTTCCATTATCTGTTGTAATTACTAACTTTTTGCTTACATTTTTGAATTCATCTTCTAATAAAACATTTTCCTTATCTCTAAAGCCTAAATATATATTAACATTTCTATTTTCTTTATTTGCTTCTTTTGATAATTCATATAATGGAAATACTCCTATTCCACCACCTATTACCGCTATATTTTGGTAATTATTTAATTTAAAAGTTCCCATACCTAATGGTCCTACTATATCTATTAAATCTCCTTCTTGTTTTTTAGAAAGTAACCTTGTCCCTTCACCTTTTATTTGGAATATAAATTCTAATGTCCCTTCTTCTTTTTCTAAATTATATATACTAATTGGTCTTCTTAAAAATGGTTCTGTTGTATCAGTTACTCTAATTTCTATAAAATTTCCTGGTTTTGCCGTTTGTACTATATTTTTTGCCTCTACTTTAAATCTTAAAATATCGTTTTTTAAATATTCTTTTTCAATTAGTTTTGCTTTTATAGCTTCTGGCATACTCTAGTCCTCCTTAATAAAATTTAATTCTTTATTCATTTGAAGAGCTTCTTTTCTTGTTGCTAGTCCATATTCTTCTTCTGAATAAATTTTCTTCCACTCTTCATTTTTATATGCACACATTAAACTTCTAGATGCATTTACAATTCCGCCTAAACCTTTATCATCAAACCCAAGTTTTATATCTTCTGGTTTTCCTCCTTGTGCCCCATAACCTGGTATTAAGAAAAATGTATGTTTAGCCAAATTTCTTAGTTCTTCTAATTGTTTTGGATATGTTGCACCAACTACTGCTCCTATACTGCTATATCCATATTTTCCTCTTAAATCTTCTCCCCACGTTTCTATTAGAGAAATTACTTTTTTATATACTTCTTCTCCACTTTCTAATTTTTCATCTTGTAATTCTCCTGATGAAGGGTTTGATGTTTTTGCTAATATAAATATTCCTTTATCATATTTTTTACAGTCTTCTACAAATGGTTCTATACAATCTGTTCCCATATATGGGTTTACTGTTATGAAATCTACATCAAATATACTTTCTTCCATATCTCCTATTTTTGTTTTTCCTAAATATGCATTTGAATAGCCTTTTGCAGTTGAGCCTATATCTCCTCTTTTATTATCTGCAATTACTATCATACCTTTTTCTTTTGCATATTTACAAGTGTCTAAAAATATTTTCATACCAGGAATTCCAAACATTTCATAAAATGCTATTTGTGGTTTTATTGCAGGTATTATATCATATGTGTTATCTATTAAGCATTTATTAAATTCTAATATTGCTTTTGATACTCCTTCTAAATCTAAACTGTATTTATTTCTTACACACTCAGGTATTATGTCATATCTTGGGTCTAGCCCCATTACTACTGGACTTTTTAATTTTATTATCTTTTCTATTAATCTATCAATTGCAAGCATTATAATTCCTCCTATTTATCTTGATATACTATTTTTCCACCTACTATTGTATATTTTACTTTTCCTTTTAGTTTTCTTCCTATAAATGGACTGTTTTTTGCTTTTGATACTATGTTTTCTTTTTTATAAACATATTCTTCATTTGGGTCAAATATTGTTATGTCTGCTATTTTCCCTTCTTCTATAGTTCCTTTATCTATTTTTAGTAATTGTGCTGGGTTATATGATGTAAGTTTTACTAAATCTAGATAACTAATATCTCCAGTATCAACTAAATTCATTATTTCAGAGGACAATGCTGTTTCAAAACCTATTATTCCATTTGGTGCTTTAGATAAGGCTTGGTTTTTTTCTTCTTCACTATGTGGCGCGTGATCTGTTACTATACAGTCTATTGTTCCTTCACGCAAACCTTCTATTATAGCTTTTCTATCTTCTTCTTCTCTTAACGGTGGGTTCATTTTTGCATTTGTGCCTGATTTTAATACTTCATCAACTGTAAATGTGAAATAATGTGGACAAGTCTCACAAGTTATTTTTACTCCTCTTTTTTTAGCATCTCTTACCATATTTTTAGTTGTTTTTGTACTTATATGGCAGATATGTGCTCTCACATTATTCGTTTCTGATATTACAATTTCACGAGCTGCCATTATTTCTTCTGCTTCTGGATATACTCCTTCTACTCCTAACCTATCTGCTATCTCTCCTCTATTTATTGCTCCACTTGCAACTGATTTTTCTTCACAATGTGATGCAACAAATGTTCCAACCCTATCTGCTTTAATTATTGCTTCTCTCATTAGCTTACTATTTACAACTGGCATACCGTCATCTGAAAATGCTATTGCTCCTGCTTTTTTCATTTCAGAAAAATCTACTAGTTCGTCTCCTTTTTCTCCTTTTGTTACTGAAGAATATGGAAGTATATTACAACAACCTTCTTCTTTTCCTTTTTTTATTATTTCAGATAAAATAATAGCACTGTCAGGAACTGGTTTTGTATTTGGCATAGGACATATAGTCGTAAAGCCACCACTAACAGCGCTTTTACTACCTGTTGCTATTGTTTCTTTATATTCAAAGCCAGGTTCTCTTAAATGACAATGAATATCAATCATACCAGGTATTATTATTAAATTAGAACAATCAATTATTTTATCTACATCACAATTTATCTCGTCTGCTATTTTTTCTACTTTTTCATCAGTAATCAAGATATCTTTTTTCCCATCTACTTTTGTTTTATAATCTACTAATCTTCCATTTTTTAATAATATTTTCATTTAAAAAACCTCCCACACATATGTTATCATTTTGTGAGAGGTTTTTCAATATTTATTTATATTTTTCTAAATAACAATTTTTATATTATTTTATTGCAAGGCACATACGGAATGATATATGTTTATTAAACGGTATATAGACTTCATTCCTATTTATAAAAAACACTCCTGCCCAAGAATCCTCTGCCATATTACAATTGCCTCCACGGTTATAAAATGCACCACTAGGATTTGCAATGTTTGCATCGTCACCATGCCATCCATCTGTTTCATATGTTGCATCTCCTGCTTTATATCCCTTACTTTCACTTTTTTCTGTATATACTGTTACAAACTTTCTATTAGTTTCGTTTACTAAAGATTTCCCACCTGTAGTTCTTTCATTAGTTAAATATGCCGCTATACTTTCAGTAGCTCCTCCACTTAAATCATATAGCCCCGTTTCATTTCCTGTACTGCTTTGGTTTACATTTGTTGCAATATCTCTGTCTGCTGTTATATAACTACTGTTATCATTTATTTCTACCTCTGTTCCATTTCTTCCATATTTACTTTCTGTTAGATATGCTACTGCTCCCCACTCACTATTTTTAATCATATGTGAATTCAAATTTGTATTATATGCTTTTGCTCGGACATACATACTGTCGAGTGGTATATTTCGAAGACTTATTACTCCTGCTTGCACTTTTATTGTTGTATTACTACTGTTTCCCTCATCGTTTGAAGTTGCATCGCTTCTTGCTGTCTCATATTTTCCTACCCATATTCCTGGTAATTCTTCGTCCCAACCACCATTTTCATAATTATTTTTACTATCATCTATAAATGCTGGGTGTACTCTAAAATAATTACCGCCTATATTTAAGCTTGTTGTTCCACTTACTTTTTTTACATTTCCTTCTTTATCTATTGATACTATTCCTCTACTATCTGAATATCCTATTATTTTTCCTTCTTTTATTGCTTCATCTTCTGTTTTTGTTCCATTTAAATATTCTGCTTTACTCGTATCATTATTAAAATATATTATCCTATATGCATATCTTGGTATCCATACAAAATAACTTTTTATTTTTTGATTTCCTTCTCCATAATCTATTTCTACTTCTGCATTTGCCCATCTACTTTCTCTATTATCTTCAGTACCGTTTCCTGCTTTATAATCATAATCTGTTCCTTCTACCCAATTACCATTTTCATACTTTACTAATTTCATTGTTGTATTTGGTATATCTGTTTTTATTACTGGTGCATTTGCTGTTTCTGATACAAAGTTTGTGTCTCCTACTAGCCATTTTATTTCAATCACACCATATAGCATCGTAAATTCCGTTCCGCCTGATTCTGGCTCTTCTGTTTCTTCTGGTGCTATTAATGGTCCTGTAATATTTCCATCATAATCTACTAGATAACTTCTTTTACTATCTAAATATTCTACAATAAAAGGAGCGTTTTCTGATTCAGACAAACTATAATCTTCTCCTTCTTGCCCAATATGTTCTGTTAATTCTTCATTAAAATAATTCCTTTTTAATTCTCCTCTTGGTTCTTTTCCTACTGCTCCTACTGTAGATAAATCTATCCTTTCTTTTTCATCTGCTATTTCTGTTTGTTCTTTAGCATTTTGAGTTTGATTTATAATACCGTTATTACCAGTTAAAGCTCCAATCGATATCCCCGCTAAAATAATTAAAACCACTATTGTAACTACTAAAGCAATTAATGTAATAGCTTTATTTTCTTTAATTCTTTTACTTTTTTCTTTCATTTAATTATGCTCCTTTCATTTTTATTTATATATTTTGAAATTAAAAAACAAACATAAAAAAGATAGCAATAAAAAACCTATTTTTTAGGTCTTATCACTATCTTTTTATTTTATATTTATCTATTTCGTTATTTTCTAATAACCTACTTATATATATATATATATATATACAGCCTCAAGACTTTCAAGTGTTCTAGTCATCTACTTTTTCTCCTTCTCATTTGTTTTGGTTTTATTTTGTTCTTTTATTTTCATTTTCTATTTTTATGTATTCATTTTATACATAAAAACTGTATTTGTAAATAGTTTTTTCTAATTTTTAATATTACATTTTTATTACAAAGTTTTATTATTTTGTTTGACATTTTCTATTTTTTTGTTACAATTGTTTTAGAATATTTTAATTTTAAGGGGGAATATAAATTGAGTGATATTATTTCATATTTATTTGGAACAAATGCAATTAGATTTTGTGAAGAAAACAAGCCATTTTGGTATACATCAGGAAAAATAGGACCATATTTTATAAACACACATTTCATATACGGAAGTGAAAAAGAAGCGGTTTCATTACTTGGGTTTATAGACGAATCTTTATCAGATAAAATGACATTACCAAAAAAAGTATTTGAAAAAGTGTTAAAACAATATAACGAAAATAAAATTTATAAAGATGTAATTAATTCTATGAAAGCTTATATTGAAGAAAATATTAATATATCAGAAGTAGATTATATATCTGGTGGTGAAAGACGTGATTGGTTTTTCTCTAATATAATTGCTTATTTATTTAAAAAGCCACATATTACAATATATAAAGATTTAAATTCAGTTATTTCTAATTATGACTTTTCCAAAACTGAAAAAAGCTACAATATTTCTGGTAAAAAAGTATTACATATAGCAGATTTAATAACAGTAGCATCTAGTTATTTACGTGCTTGGATACCTGCAATAGAAAATTTAGGTGGAAAAATATCTTGGTCTTGTGTAGTAGTAGATAGAATGCAAGGTGGAGAAGAAAAATTATCTGAAAAAAATATTAAAAGTCTATCTTTAGTAAAAGTAGATAAAGACTTATTTAAAAAAGCATTAGAAATGGGAATAATAAATGAAAACCAATTAGAAATGTTAAATAAATTTTTTGATAACCCAGATAATACAATGAAAGAATTTTTAATAAATCACCCTGAATTTATAGAAAACTCATTGAATTCAGATGAAAAGACCAGAAAAAGAGCTAAACTTTTATTAGATAATAATTTATATGGCATTTAGGGACGTTTCCTTTGCGACCTTTTGGTCGCATTCGGGACAGAGCTTTATATAGATGTGTCCCTTATGCGACCAAAAGGTCGCATAAGAAACGTCCCTAATATAACATTGAATACTTTGTATCATATTATGACTATTATCAACCAAATTAATTTAAAAAATAATCTATTGCACTTTTTATTTTTTCTATTTCATAACCAAAACAATTACAAGTATTCCAACCTCTACTTTTAGCAGAAATGATGTTTTCTTTTTTGTCATCTATAAACAATATATTTTTAGGCTCTATCTTACAGTCCTTTTCTACTATTTCATAAACTTTATCATTTGGTTTTACCTCTCCTATCTCAAAAGAAAGCCACACATAATCATATTTATTTAAAGTAACTTGTTTATTTAATCTTTCTTTATCTAAAAACATTAAATCAGATAAAATACCGATTTTACATCTTTTTTTAGTATTATGTTCTAATTCTACTACATCTTTATAATAATACACTTTTTCAAATTCTTTTTGGTAAACTTTATTAAAAGTTTCTAAATCACATTTTAGTTTAAATGTATTTTTTAATCTACTGTACCAATTATTAAAATCATTTACATTGTTTAGGGTACTTATGCTTACTCCGTTTTCATCATAAAGGCATTTTCCCCATAATTTTAATATTTCTCCTTTATTGTTAAAATTAGAATTTAAACTTTTAATAATTCTTACAATTGTTTCGAAATAGTTATTTTCACCTTTCTTATGGCTTTCTACTATTCCTCCCCAATCGAATATTACTATTTTATCTTTATTATATTCCATATAGCAACCTTTCTACAACACTTTACCTTCTTTATAACAAGCATAAATATAATCTGGGCTTTCATAATACATACTACTATTATAATTATCTATCTTTTCTACTATCCATGAAGATAATACTTTTATTAAAGTATCTATATATTCAGTTTCTCTATTATTCACCATTATTATTAATCTTTTATATACTTTTCCTATATCCCAATATGTTGGTACATCATATTTACATTTAGAAATAATGTCATATTCTCCAATTTCTATATTTGTTTTTTCAATAAATTCATCAGATACTTTATCTATATTTTCACAATGATATACTTCTGCTAGTTTATATATTTTATTTATATTTTCTTTTCCTAATTTTTCTATAACTAACTTTTTGGTATTTTTAGTTTTTCTTGATATATACTCAATTAAACTACAAGTATAAAATAAATTATTTTCCTCTACTGTCTCTCCTGCCATCCTTATTCCCCCTTTATATTTATAGCTTTTACAAATTTTATAGTTTCTAAAGCTTTTTTTGTACAAAAAGCAATTTGATGAGTTGGGTGTCTAAATTTAGCTAATTCCCAGAAGGCCTCACGAGTAATATTTCCAGCTATTAAATCTGTAACATAGTTATATACTTGGTCATCTGCCATAGCTCCAATTACAATATCATATTTATGTTCTTTTCCGTTTCTACAATTAATGATAAAATCTAACCACTCCTCTGTCATTACTGTGAATTCTTTTATATTTAATTGTGGATTCTCGTTATATTCATATAAATTTATAACTGATGTTTCATATTTTTTTGCCCATTTTCTTGCTTGTTCTTCCAAAACAGTACAATAAAATCCTATTCCGAAATCTTTGTTATATTTTCCTTTTTTAATTTCTGGTTTATCAATTTCACAACAACTCCCATGGTAAATAATTTGTTTTGACATATTAACTCTCCTTTAATTTTATTTTAAACTATAATAAGTATAACATTTTTTGTAATTTTTTTCTATATTAACTTTTCTAATTCTCTTATTTTATCACGAAGTTCTGCTGCTTTTTCAAATTCCATTTCTGCTGCATATTTAAGCATTTCATCTGTTAATTTATTTATTGTTTCTTTTATATCATCTTCTTTTTCTAGTTTATATTCTACTTCTATGTCTTTTACATCTGTAACCGTTATTGAATCTCTTACTGATTTATTAATTGTTTTTGGTGTTATATGATGTTTTTCGTTATATTCTTTTTGTATTTTTCTTCTTCTGTTTGTTTCTGTAATTGCTTTTTCCATACTATCTGTTAATTCATCTGCATACATAATAACAGTTCCGTCTGTGTTTCTTGCAGCTCTTCCTATTGTTTGTATTAAAGACCTTTCAGAACGAAGGAAACCTTCTTTATCTGCATCTAGTATTGCAACTAAAGATACTTCTGGAATGTCTAAACCTTCTCTTAATAAGTTTATTCCAACTAAAACATCAAATTCACCAAGTCTTAAGTTTCTTATTATTTCCATTCTCTCTAATGCTTTTGTATCTGAATGCATATAGTTTACTTTAATGTCTAGACTTTTTAAATATTCTGTTAAGTCTTCTGCCATTTTTTTAGTTAATGTTGTTACTAATACTCTTTCTTTCTTTTCTACTCTTATACGTATTTGTTCTATCAAATCATCTATTTGGTTTTCTACTGGTTTTACTATTATTTTAGGGTCTAACAAGCCTGTTGGTCTTATTATTTGTTCTACTACATTATCCTTACTATGTTCTTTTTCATATTCTGCAGGTGTTGCACTTACAAATATTACTTGATTTATTCTTTCTTCAAATTCTTTAAATGTAAGTGGTCTATTATCAAATGCTGAAGGTAATCTAAAACCATAATTTACCAATGATTCTTTTCTAGCTCTATCTCCATTATACATAGCTTTTACTTGTGGTATTGTTGCGTGTGATTCATCAATTAGTAGCAAGAAATCTTTTGGAAAATAATCAAATAACGTATATGGTGGGCTTCCTTCTGGTCTTCCACTTATATGTCTTGAATAGTTTTCTATTCCTGAACAAAATCCTGTTTCTTTCATCATCTCTATATCAAAATTTGTTCTTTCTTCTATTCTTTGTGCTTCTATTAATTTATTTTGTGATTTAAAATATTTTACCCTCTCTTCCATTTCTTGTTCTATTGTTACAATCGCTCTTTCCATTTTTTCTTTTGTTGTAACATAATGTGATGCTGGTGATATTAATATATGACGTCTTGTTCCTATTGGTTTTCCAGTTAAAGCATTTATTTCTGTTATTTTTTCTATTTCATCTCCCCAAAACTCTACTCTTATTGCATTTTCTGATTGGTCTGACGGATATATTTCTACAATATCACCTTTTGCTCTAAAAGTTCCTCTTTTAAAATCTATTTCATTTCTTGTATATTGCATACTAACTAATTTTTTTAAAACTTCATCTCTAGATTTTTCCATACCAGGTCTTAAAGATAACATCATTTCTTGGTAATCTACAGGGTCACCTAAACCATATATACAAGATACTGACGCTACTATTATTACATCTCTTGTTTCAAATAAAGACAATGTTGCTGAGTGCCTTAATTTATCTATTTCATCATTAATAGAAGAGTCTTTTTCAATGTAAGTATCTGTTGAAGGTATATAACTTTCTGGCTGATAATAATCATAGTATGAAACAAAATATTCTACATTGTTCTCTGGAAAAAATTCTTTGAATTCGCTATATAATTGTCCTGCTAATGTCTTATTATGTGCTAAAACTAGTGTTGGTCTTTGTACTTTATTTATTATATTTGCCATTGTAAAAGTTTTACCAGAACCTGTAACACCAAGCAGTGTCTGGTATTTCTTACCTTCTAATACTCCTTTGCTTAAATATTCAATTGCTTGTGGCTGGTCACCTGTTGGTTTATATTCTGAATGTAATTTAAACATATTTACTCTATACTCCTTTAATATCAAATAATCTAGTATATTAGTTATATCATATTTTTAACATAAATACAATAAATAAAAATATCTCTATCGCTTTTTATGTGCTTGCACATAATATAACTTATTTTTATTAAAAAACTTCTTTCACACAGCTAAAATGAAAGAAGTTTTACAATATATATTTAGTTTTATTCTCAAAAATTATTTTAGTAAACGTAAATTTAGATTTTGTTTTTCACCTGTTTGTACTTCTAAAAGTTTAATAACATTTTGTTTAGTTATATCCAAATCTGTTCTGATTTTTTCTTGTGTTTCTTGTACATATGATAAATTGTTGATTATAACGGATTGAGAACTTTTTAATAATTTAATATCATTTGACATAGAATCTTGTTTTTTCGCCATAGAATTTTGTTTTTTAGTTAATATATTTAACTCTTTACTCATTCTATCTTGAGCATTTTTCATTTTAGTCATTTCTTCTTTTGTTTTATTTAGTTCTCTTGTTATTTCCTTTTGTTCTTTACGTATACCGTTTAGCTCTTCATAAATTACTTTTTGTTCATCTTTAACTGCATTTAATTCTTTACGAATTGCTTTTTGTTCATCTTTAACTGCATTTAATTCTTCATGAATTGCTTTTTGTTCATCTTTAACTGCATTTAATTCTTCATGAATTGCTTTTTGTTCTTCACGAATTATTCTTTGCTCTTCTTGTATACCTTTTACATCATCACGTAAATCTGTAACAATGTTTTCAACGTTTTTAAGAATATTTAAAACTATATCGTCCATAAAACTTACCTCCTTTCTTTTAAAATTCACCAAGTTCTTTAAAATCTTAATCTCATTTTAGTAAATCTAATTTTACAATTAAATTCATATTTAGTCAATACTAAAAACACAAATTTTTTATTTGGACTTTTAAAATGTAAAATTTTCTAAAACGTGAGATTTAAAAAAAAGATATAAATTTTGAGATAAAACTTTAGTAATATTATCATATTTTAGATCAAAAATCAAGCAACTTTTTGTTTAAAATTACTTTATTTATTTTTTTACTTTTTATCTTTTATTTTTCTAAAAATATTGATATACTTTTCATAGGTGATTTAATTGAAAATATTATTTAAAAATAAAACTAAATATACAAAAGAAATATATAAAGAATTTGTAGAATTTCATAATAAAAAATATAGTTTCCAATATACATTATTTAATATATTTATTATTGCTCTCTTACTCTTTTTTATTATTTGTCAAATTAAATATGAATATTATGTGTTAGCAATAATAAGTTGTATAGTTTTTACAGTATTTTGCTTATATAGATATTTCCACCCAATTTCTGTTGTAAAAAAAGAATTAAATGGAAAGACAATTAAAGAAGAAAAAAGTTTTACTTTTAAATTTTATGACAAATATTTTAAAGTTGAATCTGGCATAGAATTAAATCTTGTAAAATATTATAAATTAAGAAGATGTTTTGAAACGAAAGATTTCTTTTATTTATATATAGATAAAACACACGCCTTTTTAATAAATAAAGAAAACTTTTCAATAGGTAATTCAAGTGATTTTTCTAAATTTATTAGAAAAAAATGTTTTTTAAGATTTAAAAAGATAAAATAAAAGTTAAGAGAAGATTAATTTCTTCTCTTATATTATTTTTATAATATTATTTAATTCATTAAAATTACTATCATTTTCTGTAAGTACAATATCAAATTCTTTTTTATAAGCATTTAAATTTTCTAAATCTTTATCTAAGAAACCAACTTTAATTGTATTTTGTTTATTATCTGTCATATTAGTATCTTCTATAGTATCACCAAAAAGTAATCTATACTTTCTATTTAAAAATTTCTCTTTCCATTTACCTTTTAATTTTCCATCTATTGTTTTATTCATAGTATGTATTAAAGAATCTTCTAAACTTGTTGCATAACCTTTTTGATTAAATATAAATGTATTACTAATTAGTAGCATATTATTAAAAAAACAATTACTTTGTTCTAAGAATTCTTTTATAACACTCCCTACTCCTGCAGATATTATTATTACTGGTATATTGTATTTATTAGTAAATTCTAAGAATTCCTTTGCCCCTTTTCTAAACTCTAATTTACTTGTTTTTACTGCTTCTTGTAATTTATATTTATTAAAATTATATTTATAATAAGTATTCATACAAGCATTATACCACTCTTCCATTTTCTGATATTTTTCTTTATATTCTATATTATAATCTACTTCTATTGGTCTATATTTATTATACAAATTACTTACTTCTTTGTCACATCCGTTGTCTGCTGATTTTCCAGCAACATCCCAAGAATCTGGGCTCTCATAAGTTGTAATAGTTTTATCAAAATCAATTAATACACAAAAATTTTCTTTTGTTAATTTTATTTTTTCTATTTTTTCTTTATTTATATACTTCATTTTTATCACCTTCTAAATTTTACAATAAGAAGAAAAAAATTACAAGAAGAAAATAAAAGAAATAGAGCCTCCTTTTTTAGGAAACTCTATTTTTAAAACCAATTATGGTTTTTATTTTAGAACTATTCTAGAAAGAAATTTTATATAAAGAACGGCACTCTATAACGTCCAACTAGCTCTTTCAGAGCACTAAGCTCCTCATCGAAATTACCTTCTAGACTTTTGCTTTTTTTGATTTCTACTCTCTTTCCTCTTTTGTTTCTAGCAAAAATCTTCCTGTTTATTTCTCTTTGTTCCATTCCTGTAACAGGAAACCTTAGTGTAAATCTGTTTTTATCTGTATCTGCTGAAACTTTAAACACAAATCTTTGCTCTTCTTCCAATCTAATTGCATAGGTTAAATCTGTGCCATTGTGAACAATATCTGTAACTTCCCATACTGCCATAAAATTCCTTCCTAGTCAAGTTCTTATACAATAGGCAAAAAATCTACCTATATTATAATGATACCACTAATTTAAAAAATAGTCAAAATTATGTTAATTTTTTGGTTGTTCTTAGTTTTTTCTTATGATATAATTATTAAAATTTAGAATATGGAGATTAACTTATGAAAAACTTTTTTATTATTTTAATTATGAAAATATTACATTTAATACTAAAAATTTGTGGTAAAAATGGAGGTAATTTTTTAGGAAAAATCGCATACAAATGGAATCCTAATATTTTTAAATATTTTAAGGTAAACGCTCCTGTAATTGCTGTTACTGCTACAAATGGAAAAACTATGACAAACAATGCAATTGGATATGTATTAAAAACTGCTGGCAAAAAAGTACTTAGTAACCAAGAAGGAAATAATATGGAAACAGGAATATTATCTACAATATTAAAAAATTGTACCTTAACCGGTAAAATAAAAGCAGACTTTTTAGTATTTGAAGTAGATGAAGGCTATGTACCTGTGATATTTAAAGATTTCCCATTAAACACTTTAGTTGTATTAGACTTTTTCAGAGACCAATTAGATAGAAATGGTGAAGTTGAAACTTTAATTTTAAAAATTAATGAATTTTTAAAAACTTATAACAATAATTTAATATTAAACGCAGATGACCCAAATGTTGCAAGACTTGGAAAGGCAAACCCTGATAATAAAAATGTATATTATTTTAGTGTAGAAAAATATAAATATGCAACTACCAAACAAAAAGAAGCAGGAGAAGGAAAATTCTGTCCATTTTGTAAAACAAAACTAGAATATGAATATTACCAATATTCTCATATAGGTAAGTTTAGATGTCCTAATTGTAATTATGGTGATAATGAAATTTATAAACTAGCAACTGAAGTTGATTTAAGTAATAGAAGTTTTAAAGTTGATGATATAACTTATAAAATTAGATTTAATAGTATTTATAATATATATAATTTAACAGCTGTAATTGCTTGTGCTTCTCTATACAAAATAGATACAAAAATAATTAAAGAAGCTTTATCAAAATTTGTATTAAATAATGGTAGATTAGAAGAAGTAAAAATAAATGGCGTTCCTACTATAATTAATTTAGCTAAAAACCCTACTGGCTCAAATGTTAGCCTTAGAATATTAAATGAAGATGATGAAGAAAAAGAATTATTATTTGTTTTAAATGATAATCTAGCAGACGGGCATGATGTTTCTTGGATATGGGACATTAATTTTGATAATTTAAATAATGTAACAAGAATTGTTACTTCTGGAACACGTGCATATGATATTGCAATTAGAATAAAAACATCTGGTTTTGATGCAAATAAAATAGAACCTTATTTGAGTTTATCTGAAGCGGTAGAAAATCTATATAAAACAGATACTAAAAAATACATAATTGCAAATTATACAGCTCTACAACCTACAAGAAAGGAATTAAAATTATGAAAGAATTACAAATATTATATCTATACCCTGACATATTAGAATTATATGGAGATTATGGTAATATCCAAGTACTAAAATATCGTTTAGAAAAACGTGGAATAAAAGCTATAATTACTCCTTATACTATAGGAGATAACGCACCTAATTTTAAAGATTTTGACATAGTCTTTGCAGGTGGAGGTGCCGACCAAGAACAGAGTATTTTAGCTAAAGATTTAATAAAATATAAAGATAATATAAAAGAAGCAATAGAAAATAAAGTGTTTTTCCTTCTTATATGTGGTGCATATCAATTATTTGGAAAGTATTATAAAGATGTAGACGGAAATATAATAGACGGGCTAGATGTTTTTCCTTATTATACTGAAGCTATCAATGATAGAAAAAAAAGATGTATTGGAAATATTATTATTGATGTAACTTTAAATGGAAATAAGACTAAAGTAATTGGTTTTGAAAATCACGGTGGACAAACTTTTGATATAAATACTCCCTTTGGAGAAGTCTTATTTGGTAATGGCAATAAATTTGGTGATACAAATGAAGGTTTCTTTTTAGAAAATGTAATTGCAACATATTTACATCGGGCCTCTTCTTTCTAAAAACCCAGAACTTTCTGATTATATTATTAAATATGCATTAAATAGAAAATATAATGAAAATATAGAATTACAATCTTTAGATGATACTTTTGAAAATTTATGTAGAAAACAATTATTAGAAAGATTTCTAAAAGAACTCCCTTAAAGAAATTACTCTTTAAGGGAGTTTAATCTACTTCTTCTTTCTAATAGCACAATATGCCTTGTAAATTAGACCAATAACAATTCCAACACATATTGCTGGAATCAGTATTACTCCAATCTGCAACATTGGCATACCTACTGTGCTAATAATCCAAGGTGCTATTGCTATTGCACAACATACTATAATTAGTATTGTTACAATACACCCAAGTACAAAAAGCAGATTTTCTTTTTGATTTTCAAAGACCTTAGAAATTTTTCTCATAATACTGCCTTCCTTCCTCTGTAAAAGGTCTACAAAACAAAAACTATATATATATTAGCACAAAATCTAATAGTTTTCAAGAAAATTTTAAAGGAAGTAGAACTTACCTACTTCCCTTTTTAGGATAATGCTACTTACTATGCTTTTTAAGTTCTCCCAAGCAATACATAAGGTTCTTAACCTCTGCTTCCATGTCTTTAATTGTCCTCGTAGAAACATCAGCTTTTCTACCATTTGTTATTGCTTGTTCAATCTCTTTTTTAATAGCATCTGCTTGTCGAACAATTGCTTCTCCTGCGACCTCAATTCCCTTGACATCACAAAACATAACATTGTTTCTTGCATCAAACATTATTCCTCCTTAACATAGTATTAAAATACTTATGTTAATATAATAACACATATTTATACATAATTCAACCATTGGGGACGTTTCATTTGCGACTTTTTAGTCGCAAAAGGGACAGATCTTTTTAAAGATATGTCCCGAATGCGACCTTTTGGTCGCAAATGAAACGTCCCCATTACAAATGTAATACTCTTTGTTTTATTTCTTTAGTTTTACCAACATTCCAGAAGTTTTCTCCTAAATAACCACAAGTTCTTCTTACAACTGTCATCTTTTTATGGTCTTTATTACCACAATTAGGGCACTCCCATTCATTATCTTTATTAATAATAATTTCTCCGTCAAAACCACATATATGACAATAATCTGATTTTGTATTAAATTCTGCATATTGGATATTATCATAAATAAATTTAACAACTGTTTCTAAGGCGTCTATATTTTTATTCATATTTGGTATTTCAACATATGAAATACAACCACCTGTTGATATTTTTTGGAACTCACTTTCAAATTCTAACTTTTTAAAAGCATCTATTTTTTCTCTTACATCTACGTGATATGAATTTGTATAATATCCTTTATCTGTAACATCTTTAATTGTTCCAAATCTTTCTTTATCTACCCTTGCAAATCTATAACATAAGCTTTCTGCTGGTGTACCATATAATGCAAAACCTATATTTGTTTCTTCTTTCCATTTGTCTACTGTAGATTTTAATTTATTCATAACTTTTAATGCAAAGTCGTGTCCTTTTTCTGTTGTTTGAGATTCTCCTGTCATTAATTTTGTTGTTTCATATATTCCAATATATCCTAAAGAAATTGATGAATATCCACCATATAGTAATTTATCTATTTTTTCACCTTTTTTTAGTCTCGCAATTGCTCCATATTGCCAGTGAATTGGGCTTATGTCAGATGTTGTTCCAAGAAGTGCATAATGTCTACACATTAAAGCTTCTTTACATAGTTCTAATCTTTCTTCTAGTAATTTCCAGAATTTTTCTTCATCTCCGTCTGCTATAATTGCTATTTGAGGCAAATTAATACTTACAACTCCTTGATTAAATCTTCCCTCAAATTTATAATTACCATTTTCATCTTTCCAAGGAGATAAAAAGCTTCTACAACCCATTGGACTAAATACATTTCCTTCATAATTTTCACGCATTTTTTTTGCTGAAATATAATCTGGATACATTCTTTTTGCAGAACATTTAACTGCAAGTCTTGTTAAATAATCATATTTTCCACCTTTTAAAGAATTAAACTCATCTAAAACATATACAAGTTTTGGAAATGCTGGTGTTACATATACTCCTGCTTCATTTTTTATTCCTTCATATCTCTGTCTTAATACTTCTTCTATTATCATTGCATTTTCTTTTATATATGGGTCTTCTTCTTCTAGATGTAAAAATAATGTTACAAAAGGTGATTGTCCATTTGTTGTCATTAAAGTATTTATTTGATATTGTATTGTTTGTACTCCTGCTTTTAATTCAGATTTTAGTCTTTCTTGTACTAAATCTTCTATTATACTATTTTTTATTTTACCCTTATATTTTCTTTCAATTTCTACTTTAAATTTGTCATAGCTTTTTCTTAAATATTTTCCTAAATGTTTTAAATTAACTGATTGACCACCATATTGGTTACTTGCTACTGCTGCTATTATTTGTGTTACTACAGTACACGCAACTTGGAAACTTTTTGGGCTCTCTATCATTTTTCCGTTCATTACTGTACCATTATCTAACATATCTCCGATATTTATTAAGCAACAATTAAATATTGGTTGTATAAAATAATCTGCGTCGTGGAAATGTAAAATTCCTTCTTCGTGTGCTTTTGATATTTTTTCTGGTAATAACATTCTCTTTGTTAAGTCTCTTGATACTTCTCCTGCTATGTAATCTCTTTGTGTTGAAGCTAGCATTGTATTTTTATTTGAGTTTTCTTCTGCTAATTCTTTATTTTCATTTCTAATTAGTCCTAAAATTGACTCATCTGTTGTATTTTGTTTTCTAACTAATGCTCTTGTGTAACGATATACTATATATCTTTTAGATAATTCATATTTTTGGAATTCCATTAATTTCTGTTCTATTATGTCTTGAATATCTTCTACTAATATTCTTTTTTTGTCTAAGTCTTCGATATAATGAATTATCTCATACATTTCATCTCTTGTTGCTCTTTCTTTTGTTTTTACTTCTTTGTTTGCTTTTGAAATTGCTGTTTTTATCTTCTCTCTATCAAAGTCTACAGCTCTTCCGTCTCTCTTGATTACCTTCATTTTACATTTCCCCCTTAAGTGTTTTTATGTTTTACGGTCTTATTATATATTTTAATTTTTTTGTTTTTCTGTTGCAAAAACAACAAACATTTTTTACCAATTTTCTACATTGCTTTTTTCTAGGATTTACACCTATTGTTACATTTATATTACAAATGTGTTACAGGGACGTTTCGTTTGCGACCTTTAAATCACATTTGGGACACATCTTCGTTTTTTGGGGATTTTTAGTGATTTTTTAGATTTAAGCTCACGCTTACCAGCAGTTTTGCTCCCCTTAATTTCCCCACGCAAAACTGCTTAATCTAAAAAATCACTTATATTCTTTTTGTTTTTTGTTGCAAAAGCAACAAATATGTATTATAATACTTTTGGTTTTAATAAATTTGTAAAGGATGTTTTAAATGACTACTAGTTTTAATATTAATGAATTTATTTATGATTTTAAAAATTGTTGTAATAAAGTACAGAAAAAGAGTTTTAATAAAGATGAAACTATTACATCATATATTAGAAATAGAAATCAATTTTGTATTTTAATTTCTGGTAATGCCGACCTTGTTAGATATGATTTAAATGGTAATAGAACAATTATAGAACATTTTTCTGAAAGTGATATTTTTGGAGAAGTTTTTTATTCTATTACTACTAATAATGAGTTGTTAGTAGAGGCTAAATCTAAGTGTGAAGTTTTAATTTACAATTATTATGATATACACACTAAGTGTACTAAGAATTGTAAATTTCACCAAACTCTTTCTGAATATTTACCTGAATTAATTTTAAATAAGATTACAGACCTTAATATGAGAGTTGAACTTTTAACTAAAAGAACTACTAGAGATAAGTTACTTGGTTATTTTAATTTGCTTTCCACTAAAGCTTTAAACAAAACTTTTAAAATACCTTTTTCTTTAACAGATCTTGCTGATTATTTAAGTGTTGATAGAAGTGCTATGATGAGAGAATTAAAACTTCTTAAAGATGAAAATTTTATTAATAAAAATGGTAAAGAGATTACTCTTTTATATAAATAAAGAATAGATATTTTCCAATCTATTCTTTTTATTTTTATTCTTCACCTTTTATTTTTTCTATTTCTTCTTTTGTTAAACCTGTAACATCCATTATATCTTTTATTTTATCGCCCCTTTGTAACATTTTTCTTACAACTTCTTCTTTTCCTTCAAAAATACCTTCTGACATAGCTTCTTTTCTCACATTTTCCTTACCAACATTTTCTAGAAATTTTTCTACTTTTATTGCATTATGCATTTCTCTTTCTTTAGGACTTAGGCTTAGCATTTTTATTGTTTCAAATGCTTTTCTTATTTTACTTTTCTTTATTATTCTTTTATTTGTTTTTTCCTCTACCTAATTTATTTTTATATTTTAAAATTTAAAAACAACTAAAAAAGATAGCAACAAAAACCTAACATTTTAGTTTTTTATCACCATCTTTTAATTTTCCATTTATATTTTTATTATCTATTTTACTAACTGTTAGAGTCTCTTAGATTATCAAGATTTTTAAATTTTATCATCTTCATAATATATCCTTTTCCCTGTTCAATTTACCTTTTTTATAATTTAAACTCATCCAAATTATCTAAGTTAATTTCTTTTTCTTCACCTGTTTTCATATCTTTTAGCTTAATAACTCTTTTTTCTATTTCATCTTCACCAATTACAATAACATAAGGAATTTCTAATTTATCAGCATATTTAAATTTAGCTTTTAATTTTTTATTATTTAAATAAATTTCTGTATTTATACCATTATTCCTTAAAACATTTGCAACTTCAATTGGTATTTTTAAATCTTCCACCATTGGAATTATTAAAACATCAGAAATAGATTTTTTATCTGCTTTTATTAAGTTAAGTTCTTGTAATTTATAAAATAATCTTGTTAAACCAATAGAAATACCAACACCTGGTAATTTTTTATCAATATAGTTTTCTGCTAAATTATCATATCTACCACCAGAACAAACGCTTCCGAAGCTCTCTGTAATCATTTAAGAAAGTTTCATAAACAGTTCCTGTATAATAATCAAGCCCTCTTGCAATTGTTAAATCTAATTTTATATTATTTTCATGAATACCAAATAATTTCATATTAGTATATACAAACGCTAACTCTTCTAAACCTTTATTAAATATTTCATTTTCAATATTTAAAGTTTTTAATTTTTCTAATTTTTCATTATTATTTCCATCTATTTCTATAAAATTAATAATTTTATCTATTTGTTCTTTTCCAATATTTAATTTTTCTAGTTCTTCTATTACCGCTTCTTTTCCTATTTTATCTATTTTATCTATTATTCTTAAAATTTCTACAGAATTATCTTTTTGACCTATTTCTATAAACAAACCATTTAATAATTTTCTATTATTTATCTTAATTGTAAAATCATTAAACCCTAGTTTTGTAAAAATCATATAAATAACACTAGGAAGTTCAGCATCATTAATTAAATCTAATTCCCCATCACCAATAATATCAATATCACATTGGTAAAACTCTCTAAATCTTCCTTTTTGGGTTCTCTCTCCACGATATACTTTTCCTATTTGATATCTTCTAAAAGGAAAACTTAAATTACCATAGTTTTTAGCAACATACTTAGCAAGTGGAACTGTTAAATCAAACCTTAAAGATAAATCATTATCACCTTTATTAAATCTATAAATTTGTTTTTCAGTTTCACCACCAGCTTTAGCAAGTAAGACTTCTGATAACTCAATTATTGGAGTATCTAGTGGTAAAAAACCAAATCTTTTATATGTTTCTTCAATTGTATTTTTCATTTGCTCAAATAATATTTGGTCATTTGGTAATAATTCCATAAAACCAGATAAAGTTCTTGGTTCAGTTTTTGCCATTTCCATTTCTCCTTTCTTTTATATCAACTTTGGCTTTAATTCTAAATAAATAGGTTTTTCATCTCTTATTTTTGTACTTAAACCGTGTCCTGGATAACAAATTGTATTATCAGGAAGTTTCAATAATTTATTTGTAATAGAATCCATAATATCTTCAATACTTGCAGTTGGGCAATCAGTTCTACCCCAAGTACCTCTAAACAAAGTATCACCTGTAAATACACAAGCCTCTTTCTTGCAATAAAGAGAAGTACCACCCTTAGTATGTCCTGGTGTATAAATAACTTCAAATTCTAATTCACCTAAATGTATTAAATCATTATCTTTAATTCTAGAATCTGCTTCTAACTCTATATTTTCTTCAACAATATATGGTGTTAAATTAATCTCTGCATTATTTAAACCTTCAGCATCATAGATATGAATTAATATTTTACCACCACATCTTCTTTTTAACTCTGGCACTCCTAAAATATGATCTCCATGGCAATGTGTTAAATAGATATATTTTAAATTACCACCTAAAATATTAATTAATTCTTCTATTTTATCCACATCACCTGCTGGGTCTATTACCATAGTTTCTTTAGATTTTTCATCAAAAATAATATAACAATTTGTAGGATCACCTATCCATGTATTAATCTTTAGTTCTTTTAATATCATATTAATATCCTTTCTAACTACGTTTTACATCATATACACTTTCTACTTTTCTTATTGCTCTAATTGCTCTATTTAACTCATCTAAATTTTCAACTTCTAAAGTTATACCAATAATTGCAATTCTTTCTTTAGTAGTCTTTGTTTTAACTCCCATAATTTTAGCTTTTGTTGTTCCAATTTCTTTTAATATATCTAACAACAAACCATTTCTATCATTTGAATATATTTCTACATCTGATTGATAGTTTTCGTTATTTTCTTTATACCACTCTACATCAATCATCCTATTTTCTTCAGAAATTAAATTCTTTATATTAGGACAATCTTTTCTATGTACAGAAACACCTCTTCCTTTTGTAATATAACCTACAATCTCATCACCTGGAAGTGGGTTACAACATTTAGATAATTTTACCAAACAATTATCAATACCTTTAACTATAATTCCTGAATTTGATGGTCTTGATTTTTTCTGTTTAGCTTTTGCAAGTTCTTTTATTTTTTCTTCTACATCTTCTTCTTCGTGTTCTTTTCTATATTCTTGTAACATTCTTGCAATAACTTTACCTGCTGAATTTGCACCAAAACCTACAGATAAATACATATCTTCCAAATTCTTATAATTATATTTTTTAAGCATAGGTTCAACATATTGGTTTTTAAATAAATCTGTATGTGATACACCAATTCTTTTTAGCTCTTTTTCTATTAAATCTTTTCCTCTTTCGATGTTTTCTGTTTTTAAAGATTTCTTAAACCAAGATTTAATCTTATTTTTAGCACTTGAGCTTTTTACAAATTTAAGCCAATCTCTACTTGGTCCTTTTGAATTATCTGATGTTATAATATCTACTATATCTCCACTTTTTAGAGGAGTTATAATTGGCATCATCTTACTATTAATCTTACAACCTGTCATTTTATTTCCAATTTCTTGATGTATACTATATGCAAAATCTATTGGAGTTGCACCTCTAGGAAGTACAATTATTTTTCCTTTTGGAGTAAAAACATAAACCTCATCTTCAAAAAGTTCTGTTTTTAAAGTATCTAAAAACTCTTGTGGGTCTTGCATATCTTTTTGCCACTCTAAAGTTTCACGAAGCCAAGCCAATTTATCTTCTGTTACTTTTGGTGATTGTTTTTTACCAAAATAGCTAGCTTCTTTATATGCCCAATGTGCAGCAATACCAAACTCTGCTACTCTATGCATTTCATATGTACGAATTTGTACTTCAAAAGGTGTTCCTTTTTCTCCAAGTAATGTTGTATGTATTGATTGGTACATATTAGGTTTTGGAACTGCTATATAATCTTTAAATCTACCTGGCATAGGACTATATAATTCGTGTACTACACCTAATGCTGCATAACAGTCTTTAACTGTATGTACTAAAATTCTTAAGGCAAATAAATCATATATTTGGTCTAATGTTTTATTATCTCTTTTCATTTTCCTGTAAATAGAATATAAATGTTTTGCTCTTCCTGTTACTTCTGCATCAATTCTATGTTTTTTTAGTGCAACTCTTATATCTGCCATTATTTTTTCTATAAACTCTAATCTTTCTTCTCTTTTCTTATTTATACCTTCTACTAATTCATGATATTCATCTGGATATAAATATTTAAAACCTAAATCTTCTAATTCCCATTTTAAAGAATATAGACCCAATCTATTTGCAAGAGGTGCATATAAGTCCATAGTTTCTTTACTAATTGCAATTTGTCTATCTCTTTTTAAATATTTTAATGTTCTCATATTGTGAAGTCTATCTGCTAATTTTATAATAATAACTCTTATATCTTTACCCATTGCTAAGAACATTTTTCTATAGTTTTCTGCTTGTTGTTCTTCTAAAGACGCAAAAGAAATATTACCAAGTTTTGTAACACCAACTACCATATCAGATATTTCTTGTCCAAATTCTTTTGTTATATCATTTTCTGTAATTTCTGTATCTTCTACAACATCGTGCAGAAGTGCCGCTGCTATTGTACTATCATCTAAACCCATATCAGCTAAGATATATGCGACATTTAAAGGATGAACTATATATGGTTCACCTGATTTTCTTAGTTGGTCTCCGTGATATTTTTTAGCATAATTATATGCTTTCATTATTAATTTAGTATCTACTCTTCTTGAGTGTTCTTTCCTTTTTGCAATTACTTCTTGTATGCTTCTATTTTTCTGTTGTTCTTGCATATTTTCACCCCTTTTATTGTTAGATAGCTCTCATTATATCTTTTATATTTATTTGCATACTATCTACTCCGTTAAATGTATTTATTTCTAAAACTCCAGCTATATCTATTTTATCACCAATTCTGTATTCTTCTGATAATTCTCCAATATTAAAACCAATCGCATTTATTATGGTATTTCCTTCTTTTAATGTTAATTTTAGATGTTTACCTTCTGATAATGCTCTTATTGAATCTATTTTCATATTCTTAAATTCAAATATTGGCATTTTATTTGCTTCTCCAAAAGGTTCTAACTCTTTTAGGCTTTCTATCATTTGTTTATCTATATTATTAACATCAATTTTTGCATCAATATTAAGGACTGGAACTATCTGTTCTATATTTTCTTTTTTAGCTTGTTCTTCAAATTCTTTATAAAATTTTTCCAAATTATCCTTCTTAATTGTAACACCAACTGCCATACTATGTCCACCAAATTTTTCAATAGAGTCTTTACAATTAGTTAGTGCTTTATGTAAGTCAAAACCTGGTATGCTTCTTCCTGAACCTTTTCCTATATCATCATCTTCAAAACTAAGTAATATACTTGGTTTAAAATACATCTCTGTTATTTTAGATGATACTATCCCTATTACTCCGTGATGCCAGTCTTTACCAGCTACTACTAATGTTCTATTTTTATCCAAATTGTTTTCTTCTATTTGCTTTTTTGCACTTTCAAATATAGATTTTTCTATTTCTTGTCTTTCATTATTATGAGCATTTAATTTTTTAGTTAATTCATTTACATCATATATATTATTAGATAGTAATAGTTCTAATGCTTCTTTTGCTTTTCCCATCCTACCACAAGCATTTATTCTAGGTGCTACTCCAAAAGATATTGTATTTGAATCTATTTTACTATATCCGAGAAGATTTTAATATTGATTTAAGACCTATATTTCTTGTTTGCTCAACTAGCATTAATCCTAATTTTGTAATAACTCTATTTTCATCAACTAATGGGACTATATCTGATATCGTACCAACACATACAATATCTAAATATTTTAAATATGACTCTTCTTTTAAACCTAATTTAATTCCAATTGCTTGGCAAACTTTAAAGCTAACTCCCACTCCTGCTAAATCTCTAAAAGGATATGTAGCATCTTTTCTTTTATTATCAATTACCGCCAAAGCTTTTGGTAAAACTTCTCCTGGTTCGTGGTGGTCTGTTACTATTACTTCTAACCCCAAACTTTTTGCTAAATCAATTTCTTCTACTGAAGTTATACCACAATCTACAGTAATCATTAAACTATATCCTTCTTTTGCAATTTCTTCTACTGCTGTTTTATTCAAACCATATCCTTCTGTTAATCTATTGGGAATATAATAAGATACGTCTAAGCCAACATCTTTTAAGAATTTTTTTAATACAGTTATACTTGTAATTCCGTCTACATCATAATCTCCATAAATAATAACTTTTTCCTTATCCTCAATTGCTTTTATTATTCTTTCTACTGCTATATCCATATCTTTTATTAAAAATGGGTCATAAAAATCATTTCTAGTTGGTTTTAAAAATTTTTGTATTTCATCTTTATTTGTAATTCCTCTATTTACTAATATAGTAGCAAGTAATGTATTTAATTTATATTTTTCTTTTAGTTTTTCTACACTTTCGAAATCAGTTTCATATATCTGCCACTTTTTATTCATAAACCTCTCCTAAACTCGTTTTGTAATATTGTATACCATTTTGTTAGATTTTTAAAGCTTTTTAGTACTATTTTTTTAAAAAATTTTTAATTTTTTCTATATTTCCCTAAAAATCAATCTTTTTTCTAGTGTTAAATTTTTCTTTACTTATAAAAATTAAAATGTTATAATATAAAATATAAAATTTTAGAAAATGAGGTAATTTTTTATGAATACAAAATTAGTTGCAAAAAACCCTACTGCCTACCATAATTATACTATTGATGATAAAATAGAAACTGGAATTGTTCTTTCTGGAACTGAGATAAAATCTATCAAAGCCGGAAAAGTTAATTTAAAAGATTGTTATGCAATAATTAAAAATGGTGAAGTTTTTATTGTTGGTATGCATATTAGCCCATATGAACATGGAAATATTTTTAATAAAGACCCTCTACGTGATAGAAAGCTTTTATTACATAGAAAAGAAATTAACAGATTAATTGGCTTAACTAAGCAAAAAGGTTATAGTTTGGTTCCTATAAGCTTATATTTTAAAGGAAGTTTAATAAAAGTAGAATTAGGAATTGGTAAAGGTAAAAAATTATATGATAAAAGACAAGATATAGCTAAAAAAGATGCTAAAAGAAAAATAGAGCAAGCAATAAAAGAAAAATACAGAGAATAATTATTACTCTCTGTATTTTATTGTATATTTAATTTTTGTTTTTTTATTTAATTTAGAAACGACCTCCACCGCCGCCTCCGGCCTCCACCGGCCACCTCCTCCAGATGAGCCTCCTCCAAAGCCGCCACCTGAACTATAAGATGAACCGCCGTCCGCCTGAACTTGTATAATAATGATTATTACTATTGTTTATTGTTGTTCTAATACTGTTATTTAATTGTGTCGCTATATTAAGTTCTATTGTATTATATATCATTAAACTAGTATCAATATTATTTGTATTTGCTATTTCCATTTTCATTCTTTTTTCTACTTTATCAGCTACTCCTAAAACAGTTGCTGTAACTAAATATTTTTCCCATAAGGTAATTTCCGGTAAATCTTTTTCATCAAAATTACTAAAATCTTCTAAAAATCTTTTATGTGCAAGCCATTTTGAATATTCTTCTTTTCCAGTATTTGTTCTGTTTTTATCTTTGTTTCCTATAACAAAATATATAGCATTTAGTAATGTTATTCCTAACAAATAAATAATTACTTGTATTGCACAATTTTTTAGTCCTAAAAATACTCCAAAAACTAACGCCATACTAAACACATAATTTATAATTACAAAAATCTTATATATTATTAAAGTAGCATCACTTTTAAAATAATCTTTATAACCAGCTTCTTCTTTAGTTACTTTCTTAAATTCGTCCATTTTCTTAACTAATTTTTTAGCACTTGTATAACTTTTACCATAATGTCTTAATGAATTTAGTTTACATTTATTGTTTCTACCAACTATTTTAAATAGTACATCTAAAACAACAGCTTCTGCACTTGTTCCAACATACTCATTGTTTGTAAGCACTAGAGTAATATCATTTTTTCCGTCTTTTTCATATGATATTATTTTTTTATTTATTAAATTTAATATTGTAGCTGAAAAACCTAAATTAGTTGATTTTCTATACATTAAATATTCTAAAACATTTGGGTTATCTTCACTTGGAAAATCTCTATAATATTTTTCTTTAAAAGTATTTTTTTCTATCCTTATTTTTATTAATTTATATATAGCAAAAATTCCTATAATTACATTTGCTACTATTACTATATTTCTAAAAATAATTCTTTGAATCGCTCTTTTTTCTTCTAATTTTCCTTGTAATTCTTTATATTTTTCAAAATATGTTTCTTTTGCTTCTTCATCAAAACCTTCTTCTATTTTTTCTTTTAAGTTTTCTAAACTATTTTCATTTAAATATTTGTATAGTTCTTCTTCATTACTTAAAATCTCTATAGTTGTTTCTACGCTTTCTTTCCAATCTGCATTTACTAAACTTTTTGTTTTCTCAATTCTTTCTAAAAAATCTTGTTTTTGCTCACTACTATCATCTAGCTCATTTACTAATTCGAGTGCATAATTATAATTATATATCCTTGGGTCTTCTTCTAAACTTGATACTGCTTCACCTGCTCTACTTTCATTTTCTAGTTTTTGTTTGTCTCTTTCAAAATTTGCTGAATTTGCCATCATTTCTTCATATTTTAAAATATTATCTCTTCCATTTACATTAGATAACTTAGTTGCATATGGTACTAAATCTTTATTAAACATTATTCTTATTGTTTCATCTGTATAACTTTCCACATTTGTATCTTTAAAATATAAAGTTTTATTATCTAAAATTTTATTTTCACCTGTTAAAGGGCCGTGTGTCCAAATTCTAACATCATTGTCTTCCCCTGGTAAATGAACCTTTACTTGGAAATCTTCTATACTTTCCTCAAAATAACTGCCTAGTAAATTCCAATATAATTCTGCAACATCATTATGAACTACAACTGCATCTTTTATTGTATATTCTAAACATATAACTTTCTTTTTATTATCTGGACAGAAAATTTTAAAATTTGTACTAGAGCTATTTTTCTCAAGAGTATATACACCATATTGACCGTTTTTTGCACTTTTTACTTCTTCATATACTTTTTCTTCTTTTCCTATATCATCTATTGATTTAAAATTGTCTTGTGAAATATCATAAACTCTTTCATTTATTAAATCACTTCCATTATATATATCACTGTTTCCTGTAAAATCACTAAATATACCTGTAAACTCAGTTGCCCAAGTATTTCTAAAATCTATATCTCTAAATCTACCATTATAATTGCCATTAAGATATGTAGCTTCTTTTACAGTTATAGAGCCGTCATTATTTATCGTAATATCTTGATATAAAAATTTAGTTGTCTCTTCTTTTGCAAATACTTTATTTGTAGAAAATATAGACATTATTAATAATATTACTAATACATTAATTACAACTATTTTTATTACTTTTCTAACTTTTTCCATATAACATTTATCCCCTTAAAATCAAATAATATAATTAATGATATAGAAAAGATTTAACTCTTCTATATCATTTAATACAAAATTTTAATTCTTTATGTCTTATTTTTTTACTATTTCTTTACTTTTTTGTATTTTTTATTTTCTTTTTATTATTTTATATACTTTATATTTTATTGCTAGAACCGAAAACATCAACCATTTTATGTTTTACTGTTTCTTTAATTAATTCTCTTGCTTCACCTAAATATTTTCTTGGGTCAAATGCATTTGGTTCTTCTACAAATACTTTTCTTATACCTGCTGTCATTGCTAGTCTTAAGTCTGTATCAACATTTATTTTAGATACACCAGAAATACTTGCTTCGTGTAAAATTTCATCTGGCACACCTTTAGCACCTGGGATATTTCCTCCATATTTATTGCACATATCTACTAATTCTGGAATAACAGTTGAAGCTCCGTGTAATACTATTGGTGTATTTGGTATTTTTTCTTTAATTTCTTTTAAAATATCAAATCTAAGTTTAGCCTCACCTTTAAATTTATACGCACCGTGGCTTGTACCAATTGCAATTGCTAAAGAATCTACACCTGTTCTTCTAACAAATTCTTCTGCTTGGTCTGGGTCTGTATACATAGCGTCTTTTGCTTCTACATTTACATCATCTTCAATACCTGCTAGTTTTCCAAGTTCAGCTTCTACTACAACACCTTTTTCGTGTGCATAATCAACAACTTGTTTTGTAAGTCTTACATTTTCCTCAAAATCATATTTTGAACCATCTATCATAACAGAAGTAAAACCATTATCAATACACATTTTAGCAGTTTCAAAATCTGGTCCGTGGTCTAAATGAATTGCAACTGGAACTTCTGGGTGTTCTTCTACTGCGGCTTCTACCATTTTCATTAAGTAACCTATTCTTGCATATTTAATAGCACTAGAAGATGCTTGTAATATTACTGGTGACTTAGCCTCTGCTGCAGCATCTACTATTGCTTGTATAATTTCCATATTATTTACATTAAAAGCACCTATTGCATATCCTTCCTTCATTGATTTTTCAAACATTTCTTTAGTTGTAACTAACATAATAATTCCTCCCTTAAAATAAAATTACTTTTACTTAACAAACTTTGTTTATTAATTAATATTTGTTTCTTTGATTATTTTATTTCTTAAATTAAAATATGTCAAGAGAAAATGAGAAAAATTGGGACAGGCATTTTTTGTCTCATTTTTCCATTATTTTACAAAATGAGAAAAAATTGCCCCGGACCCCGACCCAAAATTCTCATTTCCTAATTCTGTTGATAGATATTTTTTATTGTCATCTGCAAATACTGTTATTATATCTTTGTTTAGTTTATATCCTAATCTTATTGCTCCTAGCAAATTTGCTCCTGATGAAATTCCTACTCCTATTCCTAATTCTCTTGCTACTTTTTTTGCCATTTTTATTGCATCATCATCATTTATTAGTATTATATCATCTATTTTTTCTATATTTAATAAGTCTGGTACAAAATCATCTCCTATTCCTTCTATTTTGTGTTGTTCTTTTTTACTTTTATTTTCTTTTTCTATTAATTTTTCCTTCCCATATTTTTCTTCACTTATTATTGGCATTTTATCTGGCTCTAGTGCTACTATTTTTATATCTTTATATTTTTCTTTTAATCTACTTCCTATTCCCATTAATGTTCCACCTGTTCCTACTCCTGATATAAAACCACCTATTCTTTCACTTATGTTTTCTTTTTGATTTTTTTCTATTTTTTCTAAATCTCGTATTATTTCTTTTCCTGTTGTTTCATAATGTGCTTTACAATTATCTATATTACTAAATTGATTTACTAAATATGCATTATTTTCTTTTGCATATTTTTTTGCTAATTCTACACATTTAATAAAACCTCCGTCTTTTTTTGATATTAATTCTACTTCCGCTCCATAACTTTTCATTAATTGTACTCTTTCATAACTTACAAAGTCTGGCATAAATATATGTACTGGGTAATTATAATATGCTCCTATACTTGCAAGTGATATTCCTGTATTCCCACTTGTTGCTTCTACTAATTTCATTTTATCTTTTAATTTTCCTTCTTTTCTTGCTTTGTCTATTATATAAAAAACAACTCTATCTTTTATACTTCCTGTTAAGTTGTAATATTCTAATTTTACATACACATTTATTTCTTTTTCTATTCCTTTTCCTTCTTCTCCTTTATATTTACATTTTATTTTTATCATTGGTGTATTTCCAATTAATTTTTCTAACATTTTTTATTTACATCTCCTTTTTATTTTCTTCATCTTCTTTATTCTGGGCTTTACCTATACATTTTTTATTCGGTTCTTTAAAACTTAAATACCAATTTATTCCATTTCTATTTTTATTTATATATTCTACCCTTTTTTCTAATTCACTATACGTTTTAGGGCTTGGTATTATTATAGGTTGATTTGGTATCCAGTTTGCCGCTGTTGCCCCTCCTGTGCAGTCTGCCATTTGAAGTGCTTTTACTGTTCTTATTATTTCTGGTATAAACCTTCCTATATTCATTGGATATATAAATATTGCTCTTATGTATTGTTTATCATCTATTATATATACATTTCTTACTGTTTCTGTTGTACTTACTTCATTTGATATCATTCCATATCTTCTTGATATTATCCCATTTCTATCTGCTATTATTGGAAATGATATTTTTATTCCTGTTCTACAATATATATCATAAACCCAAGCTAAGTGTGAACTATTACTATCTACACTTAAGCCTAATAGTTCTGTATTTATGTCATTAAAATATTTATTTGCTCTAGTAAATGCTATCATTTCTGTTGTACATACTGGGGTAAAATCCGCTTCTTTGGATGTATTTATATTAGTTTTTTTATATCAGGTTTTAACTTAAATCTAATTGTTTTATCTTTACTTATATAAATTTTATCTATTATCATTTGTAAAATCATTTTATTAGGTTTTTCTAGATTTATTATTTTATTAAAATATTCTACTGCTGTTTTTATTTGTTCCTTTTTTTCTTCTAATTGTTCCTTTTCATCTTTTTTTAATGTAGATTGTAAATATGATATACTCTTCTTTTTTTCATTTTCTAATTCCTTATATGTATTTTCTATGATTTCTTTTTCTATATTACTACTAGCTAGAGATAAATCTTTTATCTTTTGATTAATTAGTAATTTATACTCTTCATTTAAAATATTTAACTTGTTTTGTAACTTTAATTTGTTATTTTCTTTTTTATTTTGTTTAATTTCAATTTTTATATTTTTAATTTCTTCTAAATATTCTTTCTTTGTAAATTTTAAAAATTCTTTTAGATGAATTAATATATCTTTTTCTTTTACTTCGTGGCATAAGCAGGCCTTTGTTCCATATTGTCTGTATTTTGAACAATCATATCCTTTTTCAGGCACTTTTCTTTTAATCATTATTCCTGACATGCCAGAATCACATTCTTGACATTCACACATTCCTGAAAAATAATATTCTCTTTTCGTATTTGCTCCAGAAGTATTTTGTTTATTTCTTTTCTTTCTTATTTCTTGTGCTAAATTAAAAACTTCTTTTGAAATAATTGCTTCATGATGGTTTTCAAATCTAAAATGTTCTTCTTCAGGTAATTTTACTACTTTTCCCCTAATATTTATGCTTTTCTTTTTATGAGTTATTAGTGTTCCTATATAAATTTCATTTTTTAAGATGTTACTTACCATATCTTTTGTCCAAGACTTCTGAACTTTATGCTTATATATTCTTCCTCTTTCTAAGTGTTTTTCTCTATAATATTCTGATGGTGTTGGATAATTATATCTTTCATTTAAAGTCTCACTAATCTTTTGAAATCCCATACCTTCTTCTACATATAACTTAAATATTAGTTTAATTACTGGTCTTAGTTCTTCTATTACATATAACATTGGAACATTATTTTTAAATATTTTTTCATAACCATAGTAATTTCCCATAATTAACCTTCCATCTTTTTGTTTTGAATACATATGGTCTCTTGTTTTTCTTGAGCAATCCTTTACATATCTTTCATTAAACCATGTTGTAATTCCAATAGTATCATCTCTATCATTTAATACATCGTAACTACCACCCATTTCTGAAACCAGAATTAAGTTTTTTTGCATATTTTTAAATTCATCAATTAAAACTAAAACAAGTCCATTGTTTCTTCCTATTCTTGATAGATCTTTTGCTACTACAACATCTATTTCTCCTTTCTGTACTTTTTCCATCATTTTTGAAAACTCAGGTCTATTAAAGGTATATCCCGAAACATTGTCATCTATGTAGAAGTCATTATCAGAAATAAACCAATTACGTGAAATTGCATAATCTTTTATTATTCTTTTTTGTTCTTCTATGCTTGAGTAATTTTCTTTATCTTCATCTCTAGACAATCTACAATATCCGTGCAACTGTCATATTCCCTCCTTTTTGCCTGATATTGCTAGTTTCTATGTTAGCATACATGATGACTTAAGTCCACTTGTTTCGTAATTATTTTTTTTAGAATTTCGGGATAATTCTCTTTTCCACTTACGAAAATACCAACCTTATACTTTTGTTTTTTATATTTTTCAATTACTTCTTTTGTAGATTGTTTTTCTAATTCTTCATTGGTCAAATAAATTTGTACATATTTTTCATTTAAGATTTTATTAGAAGTAATTTGCATCTTTTTAACTCCTCCATAATATTCCTCTTAAATATTATGCAAAAAGAAATTTAAAATTCTTTTCGTCTAAAATCACTTCTAAAATCTAATACAAATTTTTTAAAAGCATCACATACCACCTCCTACCTATTAAGAACACTAAAAAATTTCCAAATGGGTATTTTTAAGAAAAAAACTTAATTTTTTGAATTTTGTATACCTTTTTCATTAAATCATTTTTTAGCTCCTCTAATATATACATTCCATTTTGTTTCAAAAATGTCCAAAAATAGAGAGAATATTTAAACTTTTAAAAGTCTTAAATATTCTCTCTATATATTATATATTTTGCTAATATTCTATAACTTATCTTAAAACTACCACCCAAAATCTAAATAAACCTCTTTATTATCAATTATATACTTTTCAAAATCTAGTATATTGCTTGGCAGTTTATTAGGACTGCACCACTTTAGTTCACTACATTTTTCTGGCTCCATATTTCTTATATTGCCTTTCCATTTCTTAGCTATAAAAATAAAATCAATATACTCAACATCCTGATTTACTTTTCTATTCATGATATTTCTAAATTCCAAATCATTTTCTGCTATTTCTACACCAATTTCTTCATTTACTTCTCTAATTATAGCCTTTTTTACATTTTCGCCTTTTTCAACATGCCCACCAATAAATCCATATTTGCTATCTCCAAATCCTGTCTTTTTCCTTTTCAATAATAATACTTCTCCATTTTCATTAAATAACAAAATTTGAACTGATACAGGCATTTTATATCTTTCCTTATTATTCATTTTTTAAATTCTCCTTTGAATCAATCATTTCATAAAATTTGTTTAATTCCATCCCTTGTCCTTTTTCTCCAAACCTTATTTCTCCAAGTTTTTTCCTGTAATGCTTTCTGTCTTTCCTATTTTCTATAACAGTATATCTTCTTTCTACAATTTCTCTTAATATTTTCTCTTTTTCTTCTAAAGTTGTATCTATAATTTTATACATTTTTTCATCATTTAAGCAACAAGAGGCATATCCAAAAGGCGTAATTCTTAATTTAAAGCATCCACCACAAGGATATTTCCATGAAAACATTGCTAATATTCCTATGGTTGTATTTCCATTTACATTGAAATATTTTATTGTAGGGTTATCCCCTTCAACTTTTTCTTTCTTTATTTCTATTGTATTTCCTTTTTTATTTATTTCGTTAATAATATCCTCTTCTGTAATATATTCATCCTTCCAATATTCTTGACCTTTTTCGCTTAATTGATTAGGATTACAAGGAAAAAATTGTAAAAACCTTATAATTATTCTTTCTTTTTTAAATTTATTATTTACTTTATTTGCAAAATCTATAAAATCATTAATTTCTTTAATATTGTCCTTCATTACGACCATATTTATTTTTATCTTACAATTTGAATCATCTAAAACTTTATTGATTCCACTTAAAACTTTTTCCAATCCATTTCTTCCTGTTATTTCTTCAAATTTTTTATTGTTCAATGTATCTAAACTTACATTTACTCTAGATATTCCTGCATTAATTATTTTTGTTGCTTGTTCTTCTAGCAAGAATCCATTAGTTGTTATTGCTTGTTCTCTATAACCCAAATCTTTTGCATATTGTATATAT
>CALXEY010000003.1 GCA_944387455.1 uncultured Clostridia bacterium | reverse complement strand
CTTTTTCTTTTAATTCATCACACTCTATTTTTAAATTTTCTCTTATCTTTTTTGCTAAAGCTTTTCCATCTATTATTATAGCCATTTTAATTTCTCCTTTTTTCTTTTAATTATTTTTTATTCTAATACTAATGCATTTTTAGGACAGAAGTTTGAACATTTTCCACATCTTATACACTTACTATAATCTATTTTTGGTGCATCAAAACCATTTTGGCTTAATGCTCCTACTGGACAAACATTTACAGCTGGGCATTTATGATTTTGTGGACAATTATTAATTATTATTTTTAGTTTTATATCCATTAATTATTTTTCCCTTCTAATTTGATGTACTTTATATTCTATTTCACATTTCTTTCTCTATGCCCAATTATAACATGAAAAAAAGAAAAAAAGTATATAAAAATCTCAAAAAAATAAAATTAATATTACATTACATTTTAAAAATTAAATTTTCTTTTAAATCATAATTAATTAATTTGTTTTTATTAGCTTTAGGCTATACTACATATATACGTTTCCAAGATAAAAAAAAGAGATTGAAGTTCACTCAACCAAAGAAAAACTTCAATCTAAATCACAAGAGTGAGGTAACAACCTTACTCTAATTTTATTTTATTGATTATTTTTTTATTTTATTCTAATCAATATTTTTTGTAAAATTTCTTTTACAATTATATTTAGCATTTATTTATTTCTTGTCAATATTTCTTTATGATTTTTAGGATAATTTATAATTTTATTAGTATTCTGATAATTTAATTATTTTCCAAAGCAGTTACAACTATTCTTTTTTCACTATTACTATTACAAGTAATTAAAGTTATTATATTATTTTCTTTATTTTCTTCTTTGTATTCAAATTTTAAATTACTTTTATCTAAAATATCTTCATATGAACTATTTTGTTTCATTTCTAAGCTTGGTTCTCCCATATATACTGAAAATACCTCATATTCTTTTTCTTCCTCTGGAAGATATATTTTTATATTTATTTTATTACCTAATTTTCCATCTAAAATATTTGTAAGTTCTGCAAACATTTTTCCATTTAAGAGATTATGTCCATATATTACTGTATTCTTTTTAGTAAAACTTGCATCTGAATCACAATCTAAAAATATACTTCCACAAGAACTATATTTTTTATTAATATCATGTTTTAAATAATATTCATTATTATTTGTTTGTAATATAGGATAATTAATATTAGTATTTTCAATTGTTATCCAACCCTTTACGTCAGAATTTATTTCTTGTAATTTTTTAAAGTCTATTTCTATTTTTTCTGGGTTTTCTTCTGATGTTGTTACTACTTTATTAAAAATGTCTTTTTCATTTTTTTCTAGTTCTTTATTACTTTTATACCAAACAACCAAATTGCTTGATGTATATAAAAATATTCCAATAAATAAAATTAAGAAAAAAATACTAATTATTCCCATTTTCTTTTTTTCTTTAAAATGTTTTCCTTTTGACATAATTATATTTATAAGAACGGAGCTTTTAAAAAGCTCCTATTCTCTTTCCTTTCTATTTTCTGTTTTTCTTAATTATAAACGCTATTCCAAGTATAGAAACTAACATACCTATTGCTAATGCTACTACTTGCATATCTCCTGTTTTAGGTAATACTGAGTTTGATTCTTCTGTTTCTGTTACTTCTTCATTTACTGTTATTTCTGTTGTTGCTGTTTTATCTCCAACTGTTGCTGTTATTGTTGCTTTTCCAGCTTTTAATGCTTTTACTTTTCCATCTTCTGATATAGTTATAACACTTTCATCACTACTTGTCCATACTACAGTTTTATCATCTGTTGTGTTTTCTGGATTAAATAATACGTGTAAATCTTTTTCTTCTCCTATATTTAAGCTAACATTTTGTTCTTCTATTGCTATACCTTCTAATGGTATTTCTTCTACAGTTATTTCACAAGTTGCTTTTACTCCATCTACTTCTGCTGTTATTGTTGTTGTTCCTTCTTTTAATGCTGTTACTACTCCATCTTCTACTGTTGCAACTTCTTCATCACTGCTTGTCCAAACAATTTCTGTATCTCCTGTTGTATATATTGGTTCATATGTTGCTTCTAATACTAATTCTTGTCCTTTATATATTGTTTTTTCTGTTTCGTTTAATGTAACATCTGTTACTGGGTAAACATCAACATTTATATCTTCTTTTGTTACATTTCCATATTCATCATATGCTGTTATTTGTGTTCTATATTCTCCACCTTCATTTTTAAATGTATCATTATTAATGTTTACTGTATATGTATATACTCCTGCTTTTTCTATTGCTGTATATGCTGGATCTGTTCCCCAGTCTATACCTTCCATTTCATCTCTGTCGTTGTCTTCGTTCCAAGTAGGACATTGTACTTTTGTTACTCCTACATTGTCGTCTACTTCAAATGTTAATGTATAACTTGTTCCTGTTACATTTGTTACTTTTACGTTGCTAATTACTGGAGCATCTAAATCTATATTTACTGTTCCAATATTTCCTGTATTTGATGTAAGTCCTGCATCATCATATGCCCATATATTTGCTGTTGCTGTGCTTGTTCCTTCTGTTAAACCATAATCTGCATAATTAATTCTTACAGATGCTTTTCCATCACTTATTGATGGTGCATTAAATACTTTTTCTTGACCATTTATTGTAACATAGAAAGATACTTTTGTTACTCCAACATTATCTGATACATCTGCTGTTATTGTTAGCCCTTCACTATTTTTTTCACTTACTGTAACATTATTAATTACAGGGGCTTCTGTGTCTGCAGGTGGTTGTGGAGCAGGTGCAACAATGTATCCTAATACTCTTCCATCTCCTCCATAGTAATTATTTCCCACTGTACAACTTTCTATTGTTTTAGTTCCTTCATGAAATCCATTTGCATTTCCATATCCATCATAATTTCCTTCAGATACATAAACAACTCCATCTGTAATTGCTTCTATATACACAACATGACCAAAATATGGTGAATAACCATTTCTATCTATTACAATTATACTATGTTCTTGTAATGTTTGTGATTTGTTTTCTGCTGGTGCATTATCATACCATTGATATGCATTTCCTAAATTAGGTAATTTACATCCTGTTACCTCTGCAAATCTTCCCCATGCATACCATGTACATTGATATTGAAAATCTGGGTAAAATGGATTTTCCCATTCGTATGTACTTCCACTATATGGATAATTTGCTGCTAATACCGTTGATAAAAATCCAAAATTAGCAAGCATAAGAATTGCTACTAATATTGTAGCTAAAATTTTAATTGAAATTTTTTTCATCGTTTTTCTCTCCTTTTATTTAATATTTTTTGACTTGATTAATACCTCCTAGTATTTTCTCATCCCCCCTTTAAAATATAAAATTAAAATTTTTATTTATTAAGGTTATTGGGTTATTTCAATGTTAATCTTATTTCCTGACATATCTTTATAATAATATTGGTCATAATAACCTGATTTTTCCCAATGAACTTTAACGGCATTATTAGTAATACCCTCAAAAGTTTCTCCATCACCTGCTACTAATACTTCTTTGTTGTCTTTATCAATAACTTTTGATACGCCATCTTCTTCTACAATAAAGTAATTACCTTCATATAAATTTTCTGATTTTATTATTCTTGGAACTCCATTAGTTTTTGCTCCAAAACTTGCTTCATTATTACGTTTTTGTGGTTCAAAAACAAGATTACCTTCTTTATCTATAACAGTATAATAAGTTTCATCACCTTGATTTGAGAATTTTATTAAAGCATAACCTTCTTTAGTAAATACTGGGTCATTATTTAACATAATAAATTTATCTGACAAACTTTTAACAGTTCCTTTTTCTAAGTCAAATAACTGAACATCAGTACCTGTTATATTTTCTCTATAATCTTCTCTCTCAATTCTAAGTTGTGCATCCATTAGCATTTTGTTATCATATTCTTTTATGTTTTCTACCATATCATATAAACTTTTAATATATTTTACATTTCCTTCCATATCAAAAACTTTTAAATAATGTTCATTATCTTTCAAATCAGTATCTACTGAATAACCATCTTTAAAATCTCTAGGTACTCTTTCTTGGTATTCTACAACCTTTCTAGCAGTCATATTAAAGAACACTTTTCTAGAACCATCTAGTGCAATCATATCGTCTCCTGCTTCTTCCGTACTCATTTCATTGTATTTTTCATCTGGTTCTAATACATATTTTTGTTCTTTTAAATCATATATACCTGTTTGAGTTAAAGATGAATTATATGTATCTGTTTGTTTCTTTGTAATCATTAAACCATCGCTTAATAATTTTATTTCTTCATAATCTGTTATATTATCGTAAGAAAATACTGTATTTCCATTGCAATCTTTCACATACATTTTATTTTCTTCGTTTTCGTCTGGTATAATTACATATCCATCTTTATATTGTTCAGCATTTTTATAAGAAAATAACACTTTAAAATTTTTATCAATAATATAATTTGTTGTTTCAAAGTTTACAGTGTTTTTCACTACTGCAAAATCTCCATCAAAATCTTCTGTCCTATCAATTTCTATTGCTTGTACTTCTTGTTTTTGTTCTTCTTGACTAGAAGTTTCTGTTTGTTTAGTATCCTCTTTATTTTCTGCTTTACAACCTGTAAGCATTATTAATAAAGCACTACAAATAATTAACAATAATATTTTTAATATTTTTTCTCTTTTACTCATAATAAATCAATCCCTTTTATTAACTTTCTTGTGCATCTTTAACAATTTCATCTGCCATTTTCATAGTTTTCTTATAATCTATTATTGTTTTTATTATAAATATTGGTAATTGGAATAACCCTATGCAAGCTGCTATACAAAGTTTTATAATAAAAGCAATAAACCAAAACCATAATGTTCCTATAATTGTTAAATTTCCAAATAATTTATCTGTTATTTTTGTAACAGTTCTCCAACCTAGTCCTATCCCTGCAAATTCATATACTAAAAATACACACATAAATACTGATAAATCTCCAGAAGCTACACCCATAATTCCAAAAATTAAGCCTATAACTCCACCTATAATTAACCCTTTTATTTCTGCTAATAAACCTTCTTTATACATTTTTCTGTATTTTTCTACTTCTTCTACTTCCATTTTTCTATTTCCCCTTCTTTTCTTTTTCTATTTTATTTCTTCTGCATTACTAAATACAGGATAATTTTTCATTACACCTCTTAGCTCCGCTTCTTGATAAGATATCTCTACATTATAATATTTTCCTGTAGATGTATCTAAAATAACAAGATTTGTTGCAGCACTATCTCCTTCCATCATCCTTGTATAACTATAACCTGTACTAGAATAGTTAGGAACTTCTCCTTCTTTATATTCAGTAATACCTGGTGCTGTAGTAAAAGCTGTATCACCTGATGCAACAATTACATATTCTGGTTTTACTTTACTTAATTCTTCTTGAATTAAATACATTGTAAAAGACCTTGCATATCCTTGTTCTTGCCATTCTGCAAATTCTTCATTTACTACATTATTTAAAGTATCGACTATTTTGCTTGAAGCTCCGCAACCAGTTAACACTAATAAAAGTACTATTAGACTAATTATTAATATTAAATACTTTGTTAAATTTGTTTTTTCTTTTAGCATTTTTATCCCCCCTTTCAAATATAAATCAAACTTTTTATTTATTGATGCTATTTGTTTATTTAAATATTCATCTTATTCCTTAACATATTTGTTTCTTTTATTCTTTATAATTGAAATTAATTGAAGCTTCTTCTTGTGAAATGTCTCCGGTTTTCAGTAAATAACCAATAAAAATCTCCAGGAATTTTTCCATTTGATGCATTTTCTAAAGAATTAAATTCTATTACCCACGCATTATAACTTCCCTCTATATCATCTATTTCTTGATTTTTTACTTCATAAGTTCCCTCACCTGATGTTTCGTTATCTTCATACAAAAATGTTCCATCTTCATTTAAAGTAATTTTGCTACCTTTAGCTAAATCAATTCCTTCATATGTACCATATTTTAATAAATTATCTTCTACTTCTATTCCTTTTACTTTTTCTTCACTTGTTACATTTTCTGTAACAGGAGTATTTTCTTCTGTTTTTATTTCGTTTTTATTACTTTCACAACCAGTAATTAAGACCATTATTACAATTAATAATATTATTAAAGATATATTTATTATCTTTTTATTCACCTTTCTATTTTTTCCACTTGATTGTGTCATTTTTTCCTCCCATCTATTTACTTTTTTAAATTTCTCCTTCTTCATCAAATTGTGTAACAATATCTTTATCTTCAAAATTGTCTCCTAATGCTCTAATTTTGTACTTTTTACCATCGACTGAAATAAATATTGTTTGGATATGTGTATTATGGTATGTTCCAGATGTTTCTCCTACTTTTGATGAATAAGAAAATACATAATATTCTAAGCCATCAACATCTCTAATTGTTAAATCAAGTTTTCCTCCTTGAAGGATATAACTATTTACCTCTGGTATTGTTTCATTATTATTATCTGGTTCTATACCCCATTTATTTTTTATAATCTCTTCTGCTTGTTCTACAGTTATCTTATTTTCTAAATTATCTTGATAATCAACCTTAAAAACATTTTCATAATCTTTAATTAAATGCACAATATTATAATTAGAACTTGCCTCTGAAACTTCGTTTGTCTTTTTATCAATAGTATATGCTTGTTCTCCTTCTGTTGATATATCTTGTCCCCAATACATAACTGCTTGAACTTTTCCATTTCCTAAGTCAAAAAATTTTGTATAATCATTTTCTTGCATTTCACTAATTTCTGTTACTTTTGTATTTTCATATACCTTTAAACAAGTTGGTGGATATGGCATATCATCATCTACTGTTGATGCATAATATACTTTTCCATCTGAATAAATACCTGAAGTTATATATTCTAATTCTAGTTTTCCTCCAGAAATTATGTCATATAAATAAGTTTTATATCCTGAACCTCCATTATCTTCAAAATTCCCTTTGCTATATAAAATTTTTCCTTGATTTACTCCTACACCAACAAAGCTTATTGGTAAATTAGTTCCTTTAGACAAATACTTATTACTTCTACTTACTCCTTCGTCAATTTGTTTAGTTTCTTTAGTTTTGATATTATATGATTTTAAATAAAATTTTGGAGTACTTTCTATGTAATAGATTATTCCATTTTCTTTATCCATCCTAAATTCTAAATTTTCTATATTATCAGCTTTAACAATAAAATTAACTTTCTTTGTTTTTAAATCATATTCTACTAATTCTTTCCAATCTTTTAAAAAATATAATTTTCCATCATATACATATATATAAGAATAATTGTATCTATCATAAGTACGTGCTGTCTCCATAGGATATCCAAAAATTTTAACTAGCTCATAATTTTCATTTCCTTTAGTTAAGTCAATTTCATAAAAATTTTTGTCTTTTTGTAAATACAATTTTCCACTATAGTAATCTAGTCCCAAATATTCATTTTGTTCTGACTTTGTAATATCAATTTCAGTTCCATCATTTTTTAAAGCTACTATTTTTGAATTATTATTTTCTTCGATCTTTTGTACAAAAGCATATACTCCTTCTAGTTCGTTATTTAATTTTATTTCTTCTGAACTTGTATTTGAAATACTTTCTTCTTGTGCAGATTTTTCATTATTTTCACACCCTGTTATAGTAAATAATACTGTTATTAATAAAAATAAAGTTAAAAATATTTTTATTTTCAATTATAACTTTCCCTTTCATAACTATATTTGTGGATCATATTCTAGAGTAAGTGTTGATAAATTAAGAATATATTTTTGAGTTGTATAATCTTTATCTGGGTTAACATTATTTTCTATTAAATAAATAAGTTCTCCATCTTTATCTCCTTCTCTTATTTCTGTAATATAACAGTATTGTTCTGCAAAATCTTCCAAAGCATTATCATCTTTTAAAATTTCTTGATTACCATTGGCATTTGTAACAAATTCATTTAATACTTCTTCTGGTTTTTTAGTTTGAGCTGCATATCTTTCATCTAAATAGCTATTTTGCACTAGCCATTTCATATCAGAATACATATCATGTATTCCTCCTGATATTTGTGTAATAAAACAAAATACGTAAACAATTCCAAATATTGCTAAAAATAAAACTATTAATATCATTAAATCTCCACCTTTTTCTCCTGTAAAAAAAGGTATATCTATTACATAAAACATCCCTGCTATTGCTAAAAATAGACCACTATAAAAAACCGAAGAATATGGAAATTTTAAAGCTATATCTGCTACTTCAAGTGGATACATATATCCTATAAAAACACCAACAGCAATAATAATTAAACTTATTATTATAAATTTTTTATCCTTTCTTTTAATTGCATTAAACAACAATTTTAAATAAAACAATAATACTAAAATACCAAATAATGCCTCTGCAATTGCTAAAACATATCCAAATATTTTAAAAGCTAGTATTAAACACCCTAAACCAATTATGCCTAAAATTGTAAAACCACTTGCTCCATTTTTTAAACTTATATCCATCTTAGCACCTACTTTCTAATGTTTTTATTAATTCTACTACATCAATACTTGGGTTATTTTTTATTAATTCTGAATATGTAGTAGGATATAACGGAGTATACTCATCTCCGGTATTAAGTTCATTTAATCTATTAGCATTTTCAGTTGACATTTTACTCACATTTGGAACTGCTGTACATTGTACTTTTCCATCTGGATAAATTCTTTGGAAGCCAATTAATTCATAAGGATTACTTGTTTTTACAATATCTTGTAAACCTTCTTTTTTAAATGCAGATAATGACTTATATTTAATTACACAAGTTTTTATTTGTAAAATTGCACATACTCTTTTACTTAAGTTTCCTTGATTTCTTTGATATCCTTCATGTATTATTGTTCTTACTACATTTGTTAATTCTTTAAATTGTTCCTCTCTTGGCATTTCCCCAACTTTTTTGTAATATTCTTCTTTTTCTTCTTGTAAAACCTTATTTAATGCTTTTCCATTTTTAACTTTTCTTACTATAAGAAAAATTACAACTCCCCAAAATATTATTGGAATTATGATAAGTGGTTGCATTGTTGATGACATACTTTTTAGTTCACCTGGACTTTCTACTGCAAATGTGTTTTTTACTAACATTATTAATGATAAATTTATTAAAATTAATATTCTTTTTATTAACTTCATTTTTTACACCCTTTCTATTTTCTTTTTTATTTTTTCTAAATTACTTTTGTTATCCTCACTCTAATGTCCATATTTCATCTGTTTGAGCATTATAAAATTCATTATTTCCTTCAATATTGTATGTATTTTCGAACAACCATGGTTTTGTCTCATCTTTTTTATTACTATCAAGATTAAATCCTATATACCACCCCTCTCTTATATCAGCCGGATAATCAAATTCCCATAAACTATCTTCAAAATAAAACACCTTAAAAATACCTGTTCCAGAATTATAAGGAAGTGATGTTGATTCACAATTAAATGTTCCATCTTTGTTTAAAGTATATTTCGTTCCATATTTATCAATATATGTTCCATATTCTAAAGTATAGTCTCCTGCTTTTATCACACTTTCTGTTTCTTCTAGATTTGATGTTTCATTTTCTAGTACATTACTTTCTTGTTGTTTCTTTTCGTTTTCTGATTTATTTCCACAACCTACAAGTATAAACATCATTATGCACAAAAAAATCATTAACTTAAAATATCTTTTTTTCAACTTATAGTCCCCCTTTTTGTTTTTAGAAAGCAAAAAAGAACTTAAAATACAACTATAATAATTAATAGTTATATTCTAAGTTCTTTATATTTTTAGGCACGTAAAAAGTCTTGCAATTTCTTGCAATTATATTACTTAAACATATTGTGTGTGTGTGTGTGTGTGTGTGTGTACAGCCACAAGACTTTCAAGACTTTTCATTATTTTTTCCTACTTTCTTTTTTTATTTTCTTTTAAATTATATCAAAAAAAATCTATTTTGTGAACATTTTGTGAAAAATTTTTATTTTTTGTATCATTTTTTGTTAAATTTAAAATAATAATTATTAAAAATATTATTCCAATAGTTATACAAATATCTGCAATATTAAAATTTGGAAAATTAAATAATTTTATATCTATAAAATCAATAACATATCCTCTAAAAATTCTATCTATTAAATTACCAACTCCACCTGAGAAAATTAAAATTAGAGGTATTAAAATTTTAAAGTCTGTTTGATTTTTTCTTATACAATCTATAATAACTCCTAAAACTATAATATTTACAATAATTGTTAGAAATATATTATTTGCACCTATTCCAAATGCCACACCAGTATTTTCAGTATATGTAAAATTAAGTATATTAGGAATAATTGTTAAATTTTTTCCCATTAAAGTATATTTAGTTATTTGGTCTAGAAAAACAATTATTATTCCTAATAATATTAAAAATATTTTTTTATATTTCATTTCTAATTTTTTCATTTCTATTTTTATTTTTTTCCTTTTTATATTTTAGTTCTTTAAATATTACAATTATAGTAAATATTATAAATAGCACTATTGATAAAACCTGTGATATTCTAAAGTTTCCTAACATTAAACTATCTGTTCTTAAACCTTCTATCAAAGCTCTAACAATTCCATATAAAGCAAGATATAAATATGTAATTTGTCCTTTATATTTTCTTTTATTTCTTAATATGTATAGTATTAAAAATATAATTAAATTACAAATAGACTCATACAAAAAAGTAGGATGAACTTCTATATATCTTCCATTTTCTATTATTCCCATCCTAAAAATACTGGTTGTTTCACTCCCATATGCTTCTACATTAAAAAAATTTCCCCATCTTCCAATTGCTTGCCCCAATGCTAAATATGGTACTAAATAATCTGTAATATCTAATACATTTATTTTTTTCTTTTTACAATAAATAATTATAGGTATAATAACACCTATTATACCGCCATAAATTGCAAGCCCTCCATCTCGAATATTTAATATATTCTCTGGATACTGTATATAGTAATCTAATTTAAAAACTACGTAAAAAATTCTTGCTCCTATAATAGATATTGGTATTAATATAATCATAAGTTCTAAGATATTATCAAATTTAATATTATATTTTCCATCATCTTTTTTACAAAATAAAACACCTATAATAAATGCACTTACAATAATAATAGCATACCAATAAATATTTATATTTCCTATATTTAAAGCTACACTATTAACATTTAAATTTAACCCTAATCCTGGAAAAATTATTTCTTTCATCATCTATTTCCTTTATTTTTAAATATCAATATTATCTGTTCCAATTTTGTATTCTATATCTTCCATATGTGGAAACATTTCTTTTACTCTTTTTAAAGTTAGCATAAGCATACGTGGTTGAGGGTTTTTCTTATGTTCTGTTAATAATTTTTGTGTATAACAATTATCAGCCGTTTTAAATAAAACATATCTATTTCCAACATAAGTATAATATATTTGATAACCATCTCTTAAATCTACCCACATTTTCTCAAAAGTATAACCTTCCATAATTCCTCCTTGGGGACGTTTCCTTTGCGACTTTTTAGTCGCAAAAGGGACAGATCCTTATATAGATGTGTCCCGAATGCGACCTTTTGGTCGCAAATGAAACGTCCCTATTTAATCATTTCATCAAATTCTTCTTCTGTTATTATTTTTACTCCTAAATTTTGTGCTTTTGTAAGTTTACTTCCTGCTTCTTCTCCTGCCAAGACATAGTCTGTTTTTTTAGATACTGAACTTGAAGTTTTTCCTCCGAATTTTTCTATTATATTTCCAGCTTCTCCTCTTGTATATTTTTCTAATGTTCCTGTTAATACAAAAGTTTTTCCGAAAAATCTTTCATCTGTACCTTCTTCTTCCTGATATTCCATATTTACACCTGCTTGTTTTAGTCTTTTTATTAAGTCTATTGTTTGGTCTTGTAAGAAAAATTCTCTTATACTATCTGCCATAACAGGTCCTATGTCTTCTACTAACGCTAATTTACTTGATGTTACTTCCATTAATCTATCCATTGTTTTATATCTTTTAGCTAAGACTTTTGCTGCTTTTGTTCCTACGTGTCTTATTCCAAATGCTGTTATTAATCTATATAAATCATTTTGCTTACTATTGTTTATTGCATTTATTAGATTTTCTGCAAATTTCTTTCCATTCTTTTTTAGAGATGCTACATCTTCTAGTGTTAATGAATATATGTCTGCCATATTACTAATTAAGCCTTTATCTAATAATTGTTTTATTATTTGTTCTCCTAAACCGTCTATATTCATTGCTTCTCTTGATGCAAAATGTACTAAATTTCTAAATAGTTTAGCTGGACACTCTATTCCTGTACATCTTAAAGCAGCTTCTCCTTCTTCTCTTACTGCTTCTGCTCCACATACTGGGCATACTTTTGGCATTTGAAAGTCTTGTTCTTCACCAGTTCTTTTATTTTTCTTTACTTCTACTATTTCTGGTATTACATCTCCTGCTTTTTGTATTACTACTGTATCTCCTATTTTTAAGTCTTTTTCTTTTATAAAATCTTCATTATGAAGTGTTGTTTTTGATATTGTAGAACCTGCAACTTTTACTGGCTCTAATATTGCCATTGGTGTTATTACTCCTGTTCTTCCTACTTGGCAAATTATATCTTTTAATTTTGTTTCTTTTCTTTCGGGCGGATATTTATATGCTATTGCCCACCTTGGTGTTTTTGCTGTTTGACCTAGTATTTCTCTAAATTTTAAATCATCTACTTTTACAACTGCACCGTCTATATCAAATGTTAATTTTTCTCTTTCTTTCCCTATTTTTTTTATAGCTTCTTCTATTTCTTTTTCGTCCATACAAGGTATTCTAACTGGGTTTACATTAAAACCTAGCTTTTCTAAATATTCTAATTCTTCAAAATGAGAATTAAATTCTTTTCCTTCTATTTTTTGCACATTAAATATATAGATATCTAGTGGTCTTGTTTTTGTTATTTTACTGTCTAATTGTCTTAGTGACCCAGCAGCCGCATTTCTTGCATTTGCAAATAATTCTTCTCCTTCTTCTTCTCTTTTTTTATTCATTTTTTCAAAGTCTTTTTTTGATATAAATACTTCTCCACGTACTGTTATATTTATTTTTTCGGTTAATTCCATTGGTATTGTTTTTATTGTTTTTAAATTTTCTGTAACATCTTCTCCAACTAAACCATTTCCTCTTGTTGCTCCTCTTACAAATTTGCCTTCTTTGTATTCTAATGCTGATGATAAACCGTCTATTTTTGTTTCTACTACATATGTTGTATTTTTTATATTATTTTCTTTAGCTTTTTCATTTGTTTTTTCTACATATTCATTTACTTCTGCTATGCTAAACACGTCTTGTAAGCTTTGTAATGGTACTTCATGTGTTACCTTTTGAAAACCTTCTTTTACATTTCCACCTACTTTTTCTGTTAATGAATCTTTTGATTTAAATTCTGGAAATTCTTTTTCTAAATTTCTTAATTCTACCATCATCATATCATATTCAAAATCTGATATTTCTGGTTTATCTTCATCATAATATTTTTTAGCAAAATACTCTGTTTTTTTCCTTAACTCTTCTATTCTTTCTTTTGCTTCCTTTTTATTCATTTTAACACCTCTTAGCTTTTTTTCTTTCATATTATATACAAAAAAGAAAAAAAAATAAAGGAATTTTTACAATTTATTTAAATTCCTTTATTTTGATTTATAATTTATTTATGTAGCATTTTATCATTACTCAACTCTTGCTAAAATTATTAATCTTGCACTACTATCATCTGTACAAGTTGATAATGTTATTTCTGGTTTTCCTGCTGTGTCTCTTTGATAGAAAGATGTATCTGATACTGTTGTTTCAAATTTATCATATATTGTATATGTTAATGTTGTACCTGCATTATCAGTTACATATATTTTATCACCTGCATTTAATCTTTTGTTATTTGAGAAGAACATTCCATTTCTATAATTATGTCCTACTATTACACTGTTTCCTACTTGATTTATTCCTGCTCCCCATTGGAATATTACTGCTGTTTCTAGTCCTTTTGGAGACATTGCATCTGAGTCTAATATTGGATATTCACAATTTGTTTTTGGTATTTCTATTGCTCCTACAACACCAAAACCTTTAAAGGTTGGTCTTTCGTTTGAATTTCCACTTCCTGTTCCTGTACTTTGAATTTGATCAAGTGGGTTTTCACCATTATTTGTTGTATTAGCATCTCCTACTTGTGTATTTTCATCTGCATTTACTTCTCCTTTGAAGTCATCAACAAATGCTGCTGCATCATTTTTTGTTACATAATTATTATAAAAACTAAATGCTAGAAAACCAAGCAAACCTAAAATTGCAATTATTACTACTATTAACACTACTGTTAATACCTTACTATATTTACTCTCAAACATATCTTTTACCTCCGTACATTTCTCTACTTCTTATATTATAACATATATAAGTACAAAAATAAAGATAGAAAAAGATTTTTTTCTTATTTTTCTATCTTTATTTTTTTTATAATAATTTTTCACCCATTTTTGTCCCTGCAATTAAATGGAAATGTAAATGCATAACAGTTTGTCCGGCATCTTTCCCACAATTATTTATTACTCTATAGCCTTTACTTTCTACACCTAATTCTTTTGCAATTTTCTTAATTGCAATAAATATTTTTCCTAATAAAACTTCATCTTCTTCTGATACTTCATTTAAAGATGAAATATGTTTCTTAGGAACTATTAATACGTGAACTGGTGCTACTGGTTCAATGTCTTTGAAAGCATATACATATTCATCTTCATATACTTTATTTGAAGGAATTTCTCCTTTTATTATTTTACAAAATAAACAATCTTCCATTATAAACTCTCCTTTATTTTAAAGATGTGTCCCGAATGCGACCTTTTGGTCGCAAAAGAAACGTCCCTATTGTAACACTGCTTTTATTCTTCTTACACCTGATGAACTTGATTCTTCTTTTTTTATTTTAAATGTTCCAAGTTCACTTGTGTTTTTTACGTGTGGTCCTCCACATAATTCTTTTGATACATTTCCTATTGTATATACTGTTACTATATCTGGGTATTTTTCTATAAACATACACTCTGCACCTGATTTTATTGCATCTTCTTTTTTCATTTCTTCTTTTGTTACAGGTAAACCTTCTTTTATCCACTCATTTACTAAGTCTTCTATTTTTTTCTTTTCTTCATCTGTTAGTTTATGGTCACAGTTAAAATCAAATCTCATTCTGTCTACTGTTATATTTGAACCTCTTTGATGTGCATCTTTTCCTATTACTTTTTTTATTGCTGCATTTAATAAATGTGTTGCTGTATGGTATTTTATTGTTTCTTCTGTTGTTTCTGCTAAACCACCTTTAAATTTTTGCTCTGAACCTGCTCTTGATTTTTCTTGATGTTTCTTAAATAATTCATTAAATGCTTTCATATCTATTTCATATCCATTTTCTTTTGCAAGTTCTGCTGTTACTTCTGGTGGAAAGCCATATGTATCATATAATTTGAATACCACTTCTCCTGGTATTATTCTTTCTCCACTTTCTTTATTTTCTAATCTTTCTATTGCTTTTTTGAATTCTTTTTCTCCATTTGCTAATGTTTTTACAAATTTATCTTTTTCTTCTATTATTACTTGTTCTATTGTTTCTCTATTTTTTATCAATTCTGGATACATTTCTCCTAAAGCTTTTACATTTATATCTATTAGTGTTTTTAGCTCGTTTAAGTCTATTTGTAATTTATTCATATGACGAATCATTCTTCTAATTAATCTTCTTAATACATATCCTCTATCTAAATTACTTGGTCTTCCTCCGTCTGCTATTATCATCATACTTGAACGTAAGTGTTCTGCTACTATTCTTCTACTTTCTATATAATCTTCTTTTTGTAATTCTTTTAATTTATCCATTACATCTGAAAATAATTCTGTGTCAAATGGTGTTTCTTTTCCTTCTAATAGCATTGTCATTCTTTCTAGTCCGAAGTCCTGTATCTACGTTTTTCTGTTCTAATTTTCTATATCCTTTTTCATCTTTAAAATATTCCATAAATACATTATTCCAGATTTCTACATATTTTCCACAATCACAAGAAGGTTGACAATCAGGTCCACATTTTGGCTTTCCTGTATCATAAAACATTTCTGTATCTGGTCCACAAGGTCCTTCTTCTCCTGCTATCCACCAGTTATCACTTTTTCCATAATAATATATATGACCGTCTAATATTCCTGCTTTTTTCCAAGCAGATGCTGCTACTTCATCTCTTGGGCAGTCCTCATCTCCTGCAAAACAAGTTACATATAGTTTTTCTACTGGAATTTCTAATTCTTTAGTTAAGAATTCAAAGCTCATTGCTATCGATTCATCTTTAAAATAGTCTCCTAAAGACCAGTTTCCAAGCATCTCAAAAAATGTTAAATGTCTATTATCTCCTACTTCATCTATATCATTTGTTCTTACACATTTTTGATAATCTGTTAATCTTTTTCCTTCTGGGTGTTTTTGCCCTAATAAATATGGTACTAATGGTTGCATACCTGCTGTTGTAAATAATACAGAAGGGTCATTTTCTGGTATTAATGGTGCTGATGGAATAACTGCATGACCATATTTTTTAAAAAATTCTAAATACTTTTTTCTTATTTCTATTGCTTTCATAACTTTTTGGGCACAAACTATTTATATAAAAAAGTGCCTTCCTCCCTTCAAATACAAACATATTTTAATAAGTGTTATTATTTTATTATTTTATCTATTGATTGTTTTCTCATTTCTTTTAGTACTCTACAACTTTCATCTAATTTTGCTTGCTCTTCTTCTGCTAAATCTAAATCTAGTAATTCTCTTACACCTGTACTGTTTATTACTGCTGGAACTCCAATATATATATCATCTTGTCCATATTGCCCGTCTTTTAGATATGTTGATACTGTTAAAATAGAATTTTCATTATTTAATACTGCTTTTACTAATCTATTTAACGCCATACCTATTCCATAATATGTAGCTTTTTTCTTTTCTATTATTTCATATGCTGCATCTACAACATCTTTATGTATTTTTTCTAAATCTTCCATTGGGTGATGATTATCTTTCATAACATCTGCTATTCTCTTACAACCTACATATGCGTGTTTCCAAGGTACAAATGATGAGTCTCCGTGTTCTCCCATAATATATGCGTGTATATTTTTACTAGATATTTTTAAATAATCTGCCATTATATAACGTAGTCTTGCTGTATCTAGCACTGTTCCTGAACCTATTACTTTATTTTTTGGAAGTCCAGATACTTCTGATACTACATATGTCATTAAATCAACTGGGTTACTTGCTACTATAATTATTCCATTGAAACCACTTGCCATTATACTTTCTGTTATTTGTTTCATAATTTTTGCATTTACTTCTGCTAACTCTAATCTTGTTTGTCCTGGTTTTTGAGCAATTCCTGCTGTTATTACTACAACTTGTGCATCTTTACACTCATCATAATCAGCTGCTTTTATTACCATTTTTTGAGGTGCATATGGAAGCCCGTGTGATAAGTCCATTTCTTCACCTTTTGTTTTGTCTTTGTCAATATCTATTAATATTAATTCATTTACTCCTCCTTGGTTAAGCATTGAATATGCCATACTCATACCTACCATACCTGTTCCTACTAAAACTACTTTTCCTTTTTTCATATTAAAATCAACTCCTTAAATTTAATTTTATCTTTACCAGTTATTGATTATATCACGTTTTATTTAATTTTTAAAGTGTTTTTTATCTTTTTATTGCCATTTTTCATAAAATACTGTATAATGTTTACATATTTAAGAAGGAGGCAATTAATGGAAGAGGTTAAAATTGGTAGAGTTTACAGACATTTTAAAGGTAATTATTATTTTGTAGAAAATATTGCATATGACTCGGAAACAAAAGAAAGACTGGTTGTTTATAAACCTTTATATGAAAGAGAAGATAATAGAAATATTTGGGTTAGACCTGAGAAAATGTTTCTAGAACAAATTCCTGAAAGAAGTGATAATATAACAGGTCAAAAAGTAAGATTTGAATTAGTAAATGATATTGAGAAAAATTATTTAAATTAAAGATGTGTCCCGAATGCGACTAAAAGGTCGCAAAGGAAACGTCTCCAAGGAGGTTATTATGATAGATATTAAATTGTTAAGAGAAAACCCTGATTTAGTTAGGGAAAATATTAAGAAAAAATTCCAAGATGAGAAACTTGTTTTAGTTGATGAAGTTTTAGATTTAGATGTTAAGAATAGAAAAGCTCAAGTTAATGGTGATAATTTAAGAGCTGAGAGAAAGTCTTTAAGTAATGAAATTGGTAATTTAATGAGACAAGGTAAAAAAGATGAAGCTGAAATTATTAAAGCAAAGGTAAATGAAGTTAATTCTAAATTAGAAGAAAATGAAAAACTAGAACATACTTATGCGGAAGAAATTAAACAAAAAATGATGAAAATACCAAACATTATGCACAAATCTGTTCCAATTGGCAAAGATGATAGTGAAAATGTTGAAATTGAAAAATTTGGTGAACCTGTTGTTCCAGATTATGAAATACCACATCATAGTGATATTATGGAAGCCTTAGGTGGTTTAGATTTAGAAAGTAGCAGAAGAGTTGCAGGTCAAGGTTTTTATTATTTAGTTGGTGATATTGCAAGACTACACTCTGCAGTTTTAACATATGCTAGAGATTTTATGATTAATAAAGGCTTTACTTATTGTATACCACCTTATATGATACGTTCTGATGTTGTTACAGGTGTTATGAGTTTTGAAGAAATGGACGCTATGATGTATAAAATTGAAGGTGAAGATTTATATTTAATAGGTACATCTGAACATTCTATGATTGGTAAGTTTAAAGACCAAATTCTAAAAAAAGAAGATATGCCATATACAATGACATCTTATTCTCCTTGTTTTAGAAAAGAAAAAGGTTCTCACGGTTTAGAAGAACGTGGTGTATATAGAATACATCAATTTGAAAAACAAGAAATGATTGTTGTTTGCGAACCAGAAGATAGTTGGAATTGGTATGATAAAATGTGGCAATATACTGTTGAATTCTTTAGAAGTATGAATATACCTGTTAGAACTTTAGAGTGTTGTTCTGGTGATTTGGCTGATTTAAAAGCAAAATCTTGTGATGTTGAAGCTTGGTCTCCAAGACAAAAGAAATACTTTGAAGTTGGTAGTTGTTCTAATTTAACAGATGCTCAAGCTCGTAGACTTGGTATTAGAATTAAAGGTGAAAAAGGTAATTATTTTGCACATACTTTAAACAATACTGTTGTTGCTCCACCTAGAATGCTTATTGCTATTATGGAAAACAATTATAAACCAGACGGTAGTGTAACAATTCCAGAAGTTTTAAGACCTTATATGGGTGGTTTAGATAAGATTGAGGTAAAGAAATAAGAAATAAAAAATAAAAAATAGCAAAGACAAAAAAGAACAAAAAAATAAAGATAAAAAAAGAACAAGAGAAAAATAAAGAACGATAAAAAACAAAAAATAGAAAAACAAGAGAAAAAGAAAAGAAAAAAAGAAAAAATAATAATAAAATGGAGTATAATATGTTAGTTAAAAACCCTAAATTTGAAATATCAGCAGTTAGCCCTAAACAATATCCTAAAAATAATTTACCTGAAATTGTTTTAGTTGGCAAGTCTAATGTTGGTAAATCAAGTTTTATAAATACAATGATTAATAGAAAAAGTTTAGCAAGAACAAGCAGTGAACCTGGTAAGACTAGACAAATTAATTTTTATAATATAGATGATGTATTCTATTTTGTAGATTTACCAGGTTATGGCTTTAGTAAAATGTCTAAAAAGGAACAAGAACAAGTAGGTAATTTTATTGAAGAGTATCTATTTAATAGAAAACAAATTTCTTTAATTATATTTTTAATAGATATTAGGCACTCTCCTACTGAAAATGATAAACTTATGTATAATTATATAATTTCTTCAAAACTTCCTTTTATTATTTTAGCAAATAAAGCCGATAAAATTGCTATTACTAAAGTTAATGATACTGTTAAAGCCTTACAAAAGGAATTAAACCCAATTGGTGATATTCCTACTTTTCCTTTTTCTTCAGAAAGGAAAATTTACAAAGACGATATTTGGAAATATATAGATGAGATAATTTAATCTCATCTATTTTTTGCGACAAATTAGGGACGGGGCTTTTTTTGTCTCATTTATAGATTTATAATTAGATAACAATTTTCTATATTATTAAATTAATATAAATCCCAATTATCAATAAGAAATCTTAAGTTTATATTATATAAAGAACTAATCTAAAAGAATCAGTATTTCTACTCATAAATTCTGTCCCAGTTAATCTCGCACTCGCAGGATAAGGATCTAATTTGCAACCTCCTCTTATAATATAATCAGGAGAATTCGTAAGAATAGCTTCTTCTTCTGAAGTATATTCTAGACAATTTCCTTCTAAATCATATATATTAAAAAATTTATTTTCTGGATTTGTTCCTGCTGGTTGTTTTCCATTTGTATAAAATTCATCGTGTACTACATTTACATCAAATCCTGTTTTCTCTTTAACTAAATCCATAACCACGTCCCATTGTATTCCTGAACATAGTGCACTTTTTAAATTAGGGCTACTAGCATTAAAATTCTTTGAAATACTTTTTAAAGTTGTTATACTTTCTGATAATTCTGCAACAGTTCCTTTCTTGCTAACTAAATTTTTATTTTCATCTTTTGCCATCTCATATCTAGAAATATAAAAACCTCCTGCATTTACAACCGTCGTTCTTTCCGCTTCCTCGTTTAATACTCCTATTTCTTTAACATCTGTTAAACTTTCTGGTATATCAGGTTGTATTTCATCAGGTAAATAGTCATTTCCAGTATAAACATTTGCTATATTAAAAGTCCAATTGTTACTTATATTATATTCATTATTTCTTTTGTATTGTTCTGAACTTGTTACAGGTATCCATACAAATTGGTCATATGTTGTTTGCATTTTTTCTGTATCTTGCCACTCTTCATCTGTTATTTGTTTATTTGTTATATATATTACTAAACCATTATCTATATTTTCATACTCTCCTGGTATTTTTGATATTGATGCTCCACCTGGGATTGTTAATTCTTTCCCTCCCAATTCTACTTCTGTATCTTCTTCATAATATTTTCCAGGCTCTGCTTGTTCCTTTACTCCCAAAGCTTCATTTATTTTTTCTTCATAATCATCTAATATTCCAGCTTCATTTGTAGCTGCGTTTTCTGTTTCTGCTTTAGCTCTTTGTGCTTGTGTTAATATTCCGGTTGTTACCTGTTAGCATAGCAATCGAAACACCTGCAAGGATTAGCAAGACTATGATTGTAACAATTAAAGCAATGAGAGTGATTCCTTTTTTACTTTTTAATTTCTTGTTTAGTTTTTCTTCTTTGCTTTTAATTTTCTTTTCTTTCATTTTAGTTTCTTTCATCTCTTTTTCTTCCTCTCTATTTTTATTCTCTTTCTTTTATTTTCTTTTATTTTAAAACACAAAAAGATAGCAATAAAAAACCTAAATTATAGGCTCTTATTACTATCTTCTTTATTATTTTTGTTATATTTTTATTTTCTAATAACTTACTTATATATATACAGCCATAAGGCTTTCAGCTGTTCTAGTCATCTACTTTTCCTCTTTTCATTTGTTTTAGTATTTAATATATTAATTTCATTATGCATCATATATTATGTATGTATTTGTATTATATATTATTTTTTTAATTACATCAATAAAATTTTAATATTTTTTAAAAATGTAATAATTTCGTAATACCTTTGTAATATTTACACAATTTATTATGTATATACCGCTTTTTATAAATTTTTTTGTTAAAATTATATTAAATTTTACAAAGTTTACAGGAAGGTTACAGTGAAATTTAAAAGATTGAAAGATTTAAGGGAAGACCACGATTTGTTTCAAAAGCAAGTAGCAGAAGTACTTGGCATATCTCAACAGTACTACTCAGAATACGAAAAAGGTAACAGAACAATACCTATATCTCATTTAATCACTTTAGCAAAATATTATGGAACTTCAATAGATTATATAGTAGGTTTGTCAGATAATAAGAAAAAAACAAGCTAAATTTTTTATAAAATTATAACTTGTTTTATTTTTTTATATATCCATTTGTGTTCCTAAAAATGTAGCTGCAGATTGTACTACTTTTTGTTCTACTTCGTTCATCTTTTTATTTGCTTCTTTAGACATTAAAATTACTGTTCCTATTGTATCACCATTAGATATTATTGGATATACAATTTGTGCATTGTTTTTTCTATCTTGATTTCCATTTCTTGTAATTGGCATTGCTATATCACTATTATCTTTACTATTATATATTTCTTTATCTTCCATTAATTGTTCTAATTCTGAACTCACATCTTGTTCTAGAAACTCTTTTTTTGAACCGCCAGATACTGCAATTACTGTATCTTTATCTGTTATACAAGCAATATGTCCTGTTGTTTTTGATAATGTTTCTGCATACCCTGCTGCAAATTCTGACAATTCTCCTATTGGAGAATATTTTTTTAAAATAATTTGCCCTTCTCTGTCGGTAAAGATCTCTAGAGGTTCACCGTTCTTTGATTCGAAGTGTCTTTCTTATTTCTTTCGGAATAACAACTCTTCCTAAATCATCTATTCTTCTTACAACTCCAGTTGCTTTCATAATATTCCTCCTTAATTTTAAGCTTTTTTATTTATACTCTTATTATTACAAAAAAGGAAAAATTTATTCATTTTGTTGTAAAAATTTTTAATCAAATAAATAAAAAATAATGATATAATCCATAAAAAAAGACCTAAGCCCTTAGGTCTTTTATCTTATTTGTTTTAATTCACCAGATTCATAGAATTTAAGAAGTTCTTCTAAATCTGCAATTTCACCTTTCAATATTTTACCAATATCAGTATCTCCTACTCTTTTTCTTTCTACTCCTGTTTTCTTTACTATAATTTCTGAAATAATATCTTTTTCTTCCTCAATCGCTTTTTCTACAGACTCAAATGGTTTATTTTGGCTAAGTAACAAACCATAAGAATTATAAGTAAGTATATATCCCGCATTACCTGTCTTTTTCTGATAGCTTTTTGCAAAACCACCGGTCAATTACTAAAAGTTTTCCATTTCCTCTAATAGGGCTTTCTCCATCTTTTGCTTTTACAGGCATATGTCCATTTACAATATGTGATTCTTTTAAATCTAAATTAAATTCTTTCAAAATCTTATCACAAATATTCTCATCATATGTTAAAGTGTAATATGGGTTCTTCTCCTCTTTACTCATTTCTTTATCTTTTACAAAATAACTCTCAAATGTTGCCATTTTATCTTTACCAAAAAATGGTGAATCTGGAGATATCCATAAATACCACATAATATCTCTTAAATTACTATCTATTGTTTCTTTATTTATCCAGATTTTATTTACAACATCATTTATTTCATCTAAATATTCTTTTCCTTTTAACCTTTTTCCTAAAAACTCTACTTCCTTAAATTCCCCATTTTCTGTCATAGGAATACACGCGTGGAATAAAAGATTAGAATTAAATATTGTATATAATTCTCCTTTTTTATATAGAAAGTCTATATGTTCATTTAATTTTGGACTATTTTTAAAAGAATCACAAAGTCTTTCTAATACTTCTTGTTCTTCGTCTGTTAGTCTATATATATCATCTTTAATTAATGTCGGAAAATTTGTATCATTTATTTCATATTTTCTTCCTTCTATTTCAACATATCCTCTTTTTAAATTAATTTTATCCAATAGAAGCCTATTATCCAAATCATATTCTGGATGTTTTTTTATCATCTGCCCTTCTATTTTAAATTGTATAATTGTTATAGCTTTATGAATTTTTGATATGTTCATTTTATCACTTTCATCATATTTTGTTTCATCAAATACTTTTGGATAAAAATTTTTACAACTATCATTTTTATATGTTTCCATAGCAAATGTAGATAATGGACGTATATTTATCCCATAACTATCTTCTAATATTCCAATATTATTGTATCTTGCACAAATTCTAACCACTGTTGCAATACAAGCTTCGTTTCCACTAGCTGCTCCCATCCATAATATATCATGATTTCCCCATTGTATATCAACACTATGAAATTTTTCTAATTTTTCAATTACTAAATCAGGTCTTAAACCTCTATCAAAAATATCTCCTATTATGTGTAAATGGTCAATTGCCATCCTTTTTATCAAATTAGAAATTGCTATTATAAAACTTTCTGCTTGGTTTAATCTAATTATTGTATTTATAATTGCTTTATAATATCTTTCTTTATCTTTTTCGTTTCCTGCTTGTGAATTTAAAAGTTCATCTATTACGTATTCAAAACCATTTGTAATTGCTTTCCTTACTTTTGACCTTGTGTATTTTGAGCTAACTTCTTTTGCAACTTCTATCAAACGGTATAAAGTTATATTATACCACTCTTCTATATCATCCTCTTCTTCTTTTATTAATTTTAGCTTTTCTTCTGGATAATAAATAAGTGTTGCTAAAGTTGTTCTTTCTTTTTTACTTATTGTGTTCCCAAAAATCTCATTTATTTTACTTTTTATGATTCCTCCACCATTATTAAGAATATGCTCAAATGGAGCATATTCTCCGTGTATATCACTTAAAAACATCTCTGTTCCTTTTGGCAAATTTAAAATTGCTTGTAAATTTATTATTTCTTCTGCTACTTCATATATATTTTTATATTCTTTACTTAATAATTTAAGATATTTTCTTTTATCATAATTATTTATTTTTTCTTCCATATTTCTACTATCCTTTATTTTAATTTTCCTCTATATTATCTTTTTCCTCTTTTTTAGGCAAAAAACTTGGTTTATATTTTCCCAAAATAAAGCCTAAACTGTCAGAGAATTCTTTTAACATTACAATTTTTATAGAAGGGTCTTTTCCTTTTAAATAATCATCAATTACTTGTTTTAATTGTTTTATATTTTTCATTTCTGGTTCTAATTTTTTAGGACTCTTTTCTACTCTATCTAGTAATTTTTCTTTTATTAAAACTATATCTTCATTACTTGCACAAGATATTCTTTGGAATAATTGAAATGGGTCATAATATTTAAAAATTGGAACGTCCATACACTCTTTATCAAACTTTTCATAAAACTGTTCCATTTTCATAGGAATACATTTCATTATTTCTTCTGCTTTTTCTTTAAACATCTTGTCGTGTAATTGGTCATTTAACATATTAAAATGTTTTAATATATCTTCCATATCTTCTGCAACTTCTTCAATTGCAATCTTTCCTAATTCTTCATCTACATTTTCACAATATTTAGAATTAAGAGATGCAACATTCATTCCATTAAAAAATATATTTTTTAATGCTTTTAAATCATAATCAATTAATCCCTTTCTAGAAAAATAACTAAAATATGCAAATATTTTTACAGTATCAATTAATGATAATTTTCCTGAACTTACATCTACAACGATTTCATTTACTACTCCATCAAATTGGTCATCTGAAATTTTCCAATATTCTTCTGTAAGTAACCTCTTATATGCTGGTAAATTATCTATATCTACAGTATTACGTATTGTTTCCATATTATCTTTAAATAATTTCATATCAAATATACGTGTACGCACATAATATTCTATAAATTTAAAGAAACGGTATTCTGATTTAAAATTATAATAATAATTATTATCAAATTCTTTAATATAGAACTGTCTATTATCCATTAAAATTCTAGAAGATACAAGTATTGATTTGTATTCTTCATTATCTTTGATATTTATAAATTTGTCTTTAGTTACTTTTCCTGCTTTTATTTCAAAAGATATCGCAATTGTAAAAATCAGCATTGTTTGCATAACTCTGTGGTTTGTATTTGGATATGATTTATTTACCATTTCATATATCTTACTAAAGTCATTTAATGCGTGTTTTAATATTCTTAAGTTCCTAGTTCCTGATTTGTTAAATGTAGATATTATTAAACCTGTATTTTCTCTTAAAAAACGTATTAAATCTGGGTTATTTTCATATCTCATTAAAATACCGTTTATTATATAATCAAATTTTGGAGCATATTCAAAAGTTTCTCCTATTAACTTTTCTTTTATTCTTTCATAATCATTTGCTTTATCAAATACGTGCTCTATCTTTTCTTGAATCTTTTCAACTAAAGGCTTGTCTATATTATTTAACTCATCTTGTTTATCTAGCAAATATGTTGCAATAAAAGTTTTCATTTCTAAATTAGAACTTTTTAATTTTGTAGATAATTCTTTTTCATTACAAATTATTATTGTTTTTATATGGTCATGTTCTACAAAATTATTTATATAACCTAAAATATCAATAACATCAACATTTGCTCTTTCTAGGTCATCAAAACAAAGAACTTTATCATCTGTTGAGAAAAATTCACCATAATCTACTTTGTCTCCATTTTGTGTAACACCAAAGAAATTTGCCATATCAATACCAGTTTTTGCATATTCTGGTATTGTAGTTTGACCATTTGCATCCATAAACTTTCTTAGGTTTTTATCCATAAGTTGTGTTGTTTCAATAAATATTTTTTTACTAATTTCTTCTAAATTAGAAATTCCATATAAAGACATATAAATAGTTGTATATCTCTTACCATTTAATTGCATAGACTCTATTTTTTTTCTAATTTTATTATTCCAAAAATGTGTCTTTCCGTGAACCCCACTCACCATTTATCATAATTGCATAATCTGTATAATCAGACCTTATATAATCTAAAATACTTTCAACTAAATCTTCCACAAAAAGTCCTCCTTTGTAATTTTTTATGCTCTATTTCTTATTCTAGTTCATCTTTAGCAATTGTAAAAATTCCTATTGTTTTTGGGTTAGCCTTTCTTAATACTTTGCTACACTCATTTACAGTACTTCCTGTTGTAAATATATCATCTACTAACAATATTTTTTTATTATATAATTTTTTTCCATTAAAAAGCTCATATACACCTTGTATGTTTTTTGCTCTTTCTTCTTTGTTTAATTTACTTTGTTCTATAATGTCTTTTACCTTAATAAGGCAATCTGTTTGTAATTTTAAATTAAAACTTGTATTTCTTGATATTTCCCTTGCTAATAATAAGCTTTGGTTATACCCTCTTGATTTCAATCTTTTATTACTAATTGGAACTGGAATAATTGTATCATACTTTTCTAATTTTTCAAAGAAATTTTTATTTTTTAACAAAAAATTCACAAATGTTTTATACAAATAAGCTTCTTCATTAAATTTATAATCTAAAATCATTCTTCTTATTATTCCCTTATATAAAAAAATATATAAATGTTCATCAAAATATTTTGCTATATATTCTTGTACTGCAATTTCATTTTTCTTTGTATTTTTCTTTCTATTTTCTTTTTTGTTGTTTAAATTATTATTTATTTGATTTTCTGTTTTGTTTTGGTTATTTATTATATTTAAATTTTCATTTTTATTTTGGAGTGTTTCTAATATATAATTTTGCTCTTTAAATTTCATTTTTGATTCGTTAATTTTTATATAATTATCCACACCAAAAATAGCCTCTTTTTCTAAGAGTTTTCTACACTTAGGGCATAGAAAATTTTGATTAAGTTTTCCACAAAAACCACACACAGGTGGATAAATTAAATTGAGAATTTTGGGGACGGGGCTTTTTTTTCTCATTTTATTAAAACTTTCCATTAATTTTTCTTATTCCTCCTATTTTTCTATATAGAGTTGACCTCTTAATGTCAAGCACATCAGCCAATTCTATTATTGTGTATTTATAGCCTTTAACTTTTAAATATTCCATAAACTTTAGAATTATATTTTTATCATATTTAATTTTAGTTATTTCCTTATTCTCTTCTAGTAAAAATTCTTCTAGTTTTTCTTTTAAAAATATTTTTTTATCATAAATATTTTGATATGGTATTTCTTTAAACTTTTCGATGTAATCTTGTGATTTAAAAAATAAAAAGTCCAAAATTCTTTGATTTAAAAAACCTGAATTATTTATATAGTCATTGTACGATGAATATTCATATTCACTTTCTCTTTTTACAATATTAGCTTTTACGGGATTCATATGTATATATTTTATACATCTAAGTAATTGACTCCTATCTAAAATTAAAACAGATTTATATCTATCACGAAAAACATAACCAACTCTATTACGTTTTTTATTATAATACATTGCATATAATGAATTAACTATTCTCATAAATTCACTAATATTATTTATATTATCAGAATAGAGAATTAAATGTGTATGATTGTCCATAATGCAATAACAAATAATATCTATTTTGTATTTTTTATAATAATTTTTTAATAAACTTAAATATTTGTTTTTATCATCTTTCTCTTCGAAAATATATTCTTTATTTATCCCTTGTACAATATAATGGCATAATTTGCCATTTAATAAGTATCTTCCTTTTCTTGGCATAATATTTTCCTCCTTATAATTAAATTTTATTTTTTCTTGAATTACTCGAAAAAATATGATTATAAAATTTTTGAATAAAATTTATTTTTATAATTAAATAACAATTTTATTATATATACAAATAAAAATTTGAATTCTGATTTTGGAATCGGGGCTCTTCTTATTTTTACACTTATTTCCAAAATGAGAAAAAAATGCCCCGTCCCTCTAATGTCTCATTTTGAATTCTAAGCCTGTGTTTCTTTTTTTGCTGTCTACGTTTTGTGTCATAAATTCTACTACTTTTTCACTTCCTACTATTATTAGTAATTTTTTTGCTCTTGTTATTCCTGTATATAATAGGTTTCTTGTTAGTAGCATTGGTGATGATGCTGGCAGTGCCATTATTACTACATCAAATTCACTTCCGCTGTGCTTTATGTATTGTTATTGCATAACTGTGTTCTATTTGATCTAATTCTGAATATTCATAATATGCAATTTTGTCATCATCAAATTTTATTTCTACTACTTTTTCTTTTTCATCTACTTTTTTTATTGTTCCTATTTCTCCATTAAATACTCCGCTTCCTATTTCTTTTTCTTCTATTCCCCCTTTTTTCTCCATTCCGCCCATATTTTCATTTTCTTCTCTTTTTTCTCTTTCCCAATATATATCATAATTATTTTTTATTTGCATTACTCTATCTCCTGCTCTATATATTGCTCCCATACTTGCTCTTTCTGGAAGTCCTATTAGATTAGGGTTTAAGTTTTCTTGTAATACTTTGTTTAATTCTTTTGTTCCAAGCATTCCTTTTTTGGTAGGTGTAAGTACTTGTATATTTTGGAAAAAATCATAATTTCCATATTTTTCTAACCTTCCTGTACATAATGATACTATTTGTGATAACATTTTTTCTTGTGATGTTTCTTTTATGAAAAAGAAGTCTTCTTTCATTTCCTCTTCTTCTTCACTTTTAGATAAGAATTTTTCTCCTTCATTTACTCTATGTGCATTTACGATTATTTTACTTTTTGCTGCTTGTCTAAATATTTTGTCCAATTTTATTGTTGGTATTTCTTCTGAATTTATTAAATCTTTTAATACACTTCCTGGTCCTACTGATGGTAATTGGTCTATATCGCCTACTAATACTAATTTTGTTCCTTGATATACACATTTTAGGAGATAATTCATTAAAAACATATCCATCATTGATACTTCGTCTACTATTATTACATCTGCATCTATTGGAGCTCCTTCATATTTACTTACACTTTTATAAAAACTATCATCATCTATTTTTCCTATTTCTAATAATCTATGTAATGTTGATGCATCTTTTCCTGTTGTTTCTGTCATCCTTTTTGCTGCTCTTCCTGTTGGTGCTGCTAATACAACTTTTTTTCCTTTTTCCTCATATATATCTATTATATTTTTTATTATAGTTGTTTTTCCTGTTCCTGGTCCTCCTGTTATTATTGTTACATTGTTTTCATTTATTAATTTTAATGCTTGTTTTTGTTTTTCTGATAATTCTATATTAGATATTTTTTCTACTTTTTTTAGTTCTTTATCAAATGATTTTATTTCTTTTATATTTTTTGCTTTTAGTAGTCTTTTTATTTTATATGCTATCTCTTCTTCTGTATTATAAAAACTACTTAAATATACATATATATATCCATCTTCTCTTTTTTCCTCTACAATATCTCCTTTTGCTTTTAAGTCAATTATTCCATCTTCTACATTTTCTGAGGTTACATTTAATAAATTTACTACAAATTCTATTAAATTATCTTTTAGCACGCAAGAGTGTCCATTATTTGTTACTCTAATTAGTCCATATTTTATTCCAGATGTTACTCTTTTTTCATTATCAGAACTTATTCCTAAGTCTAATGCCATTTTATCTACTTGTTTAAAGTCTACTCCTCTTGCTATATCTATTAATAGATATGGGTTATTTTCTATTTCATCTATTGCTGTTACTCCATATAATTCAAATACTTTTTGAGCGTGCTCTGCTCCTATTCCAAATTTTTCTAAAAATCCTACTATTTGCCATACTTCCCAGTTTTCTATAAAACTTTCTGACATTTCTTTTGCTTTTTCTAGTGATATTCCTTTTATTTCTGCTAATTTTTCTGGATATAATTTAAATACATTTATTGTATCTTCTCCAAATTTTTTTATTATTTTTTTTGCAGTTGCTTTTCTTATTCCTTTTATTTTTCCACTTGCTAAGTATTTTTCTAATGCTGATAATGTTTGTGGCATTATTTTTTCAAATGTATCTACTTTAAATTGCCTTCCATAGTCTTTATGTTCTACATATTTTCCAATTAATTTTACAGTATCTCCTACATTTACAAATGGTAAATATCCAACTATTACTAATATTTCCTCGTCTGTTTCTATTTCTGCTACTGTATAACTATTTATTTTATTTTGATAGATTATTGTTGTAATCTCTCCTATTACTTCCATTTCCTTCTCCTTGTTTTTTTATAACATTTTTAGTTTATCACAAAGAGATAACTTTTTCAAGCAACTAGCTTTCGTCAACATTATCCATTATTTCTTTACAATCTTTCCAATTAACCGCTTCTAAACACTCATATTCTTCTGACAATTTTTTTATTATTTCTTTACTTGAATCTTTTGATTTTAAGTCTGTTATTATTATATTTTTAACGTAATCATCTCTTCCATACAACATTTTAAATAATGCTGACCTCATAAAGCCTTCTATCTTATCTTCCTGATTCTTAACTGCTATTATTACATATATTCCGTCTGATTTAAAATTTGTATATGTACTTATATATATTATATTTTTAATTATCTCAAACAAACCATAAAGTGCTAAAGTCCAAAATATTATTCTTATTATAAATTCCATTTTTACCACCTATGGTTATTATATTAATTTATTTCTTTTTTGACACAAAAAAATAAAGCTAAAATTTAGCTTTATTTAATTTGCCACATAAGTATTGGATAACCATTATTTATTCCAGCATCTTTTTTCCAAATTTCTTCTTCATTTCCATTATTTAATAATTCTACAAAACTATCTTGCTTCATTTCTTCTTCTGTTATTACTGTTCCTGCTTCTGCTCCGTTATTTGTGAAATCATCTTGATTTAAATAATAACAATTTGTAATTTTTGCATTTAAATTTGATGTTATTCCACCAATATACTTCCTTTCACTACAATTTCCATTTACACTACCTATATTATAACAATTTTTTATTTCTGTGCTTTCACCACTTAACCCCTTTCCTACAATTCCACTAACAAATAATTGCTCTTTATTAGAGTTAGCTGTTACACTTCCCATATTATAGCAATTAAGTATTTTTTTACCTGTTACTAAATTTCCACAAACTCCTCCTACTTGAATTTCTAAAGTTTGTTCACCATTACCATTAAAATCTACATTCATATTTCCTAGATTATAACACTCTTCTGTAAGATTACCAGAAAGTCCACCAACTCCTCCAGCATATATAAGAGTTCTTTTAGTTAGATTTCCTTCTAATATCATATCTAAATTTCCTTTATTCAAGCATTTTTTTATGCTCCCTTCAACTGACCCTGCAATTCCTCCTATATAGCAATCACCTAAGTCTTTTCCTTTACTTTCTATTTTAATATCAGCTAAATTACTACAATTCTCTATTAGTCCCATATTATGTCCTGTTATTCCCGCTACAGTTCCTACACCATTTATATTAATTTTCCCAGAAACATTACAATTATTAATTTTAGCATCTGTTCTGTTTTGTCCAACTAATCCACCAGTTAAACTACCTTGTTCTTCATATCTTGCTAAACTTAATTTTACCAAATTTAAATTTTCTATACTGCCATAGTTTACTGAAAATAACCCTATTTTACTAGCTGTTTCATCTTTTTCATTTATATATAAATTAATTATTTTGTTATTTTGACCATCAAATGTTCCTGAAAAACTATTTGTTCCTACTTCATCACTTCCTGCCCCTATTGGTATAAAACCTTCTTCCGTTGTCAATAATTTTTTTAATTCTCCATTATAACCATATTTACCATAATCTGTTCTTAGTGGCTCTACATATGATTTTGTAGAATTAAAATCTAAACTTGTTCCTAGTTTTACTGTTTTTCCAGAATAATTATTTTCATTTGTTACGTCATAAGCAAAAAATACTAAATCTTCTATACTATTTATAATTAATGTATTTTCATCTTCTTTTTCTAATTCTCCTGGTTTTTCATCTGTTACTTGTTCTACCTCTACTCCATTTAATGTTTCATTTATTAAGTCTTCTTGTTTTAATAAATCTAGTTTTTCATTTCTTTTAGCTTCTTCTGTTTTGTTCTTAGCATTTTGAGCTTGAGTAAGTATTCCATTATCACCTGTTAGCATTGCAATTGAAACTCCAGCCAATATTAATAAAATTACAATAGTTACAACAAGTGCAATTAAAGTTATCCCCTTTTCTTTTAAAAATTTCATTATTATATTCCTCCTTTGTTCTATTATAGAACAATTTTAACATTTCTTTATAATAAAATCAAGAAAAATGTTCAAAAATAGAACAAAATATTGGGAGGTTTTTATGAAAAAATCAAAAATAACTAATAATGTTTATAATATTTGTGGAAAAAATATAAAAAAAATTAGAAAAGAACAAAAAATAACACAAGATGAATTATGTGCAAGAATGCAAGTAATGGGCTATCAAATTAGTCGTTCTGATATTTCTAAACTTGAAAATAGTAAAAAGTTTATTACTGATTTTGAGGTTTTGGGATTTTCTAAAGCATTAAAAATATCAATCTTGGAACTATATAAATAAAAATTCCTACTTGAATTCAAATATTTAAATCAAAAGTAAAACAACTGACTTGACTATACTTATTAAATTAATTTAACATGGATTTTAAAATAAGAATTTAATATTTTAATTTATTATTTCTAAAATCTTGATTACAAATTTATTTAGAAATATTTTGATAAAAATTAAAGATTTTTTTATTAATTAATTTATCCTTAGAATATATTTCTTTTAAGTTAATATTTTTATTGACTTCTGGATTTTTCAATATATCTTTTATTTCATATTGAACTTTTAAATATGTAATATTTTTATATAACTTATCATTTATATTCTTTTTTAAAATAGCTACAATTTTATTTCTTGTACTTGTAATACTTCTTAAATCAAGATTTAATGCTGTATTTGGAACATAAATATTCATTTTTTTATCTTTTACAAATCCCATACAAGAATTTATGTTTCCTGCAACTTTTTCCGTTTGTAAAAATAAATTGGTAGTAAAATAATTGCCTATCATATTTGCAGTTCTATCTATTTTCATAAGTTGTGGTAATACTTGCAATTTTAGATCTGTTGTATTATCTTTTCTTTCTATATTTAATCTATCTATTCTTCCTCTTGAAAGTAAATAATAGAAATTGCTTGGTGATAACTCACTTCCTGTGTTGTTAAATGCTCTTATTCCTGTTAGATGGTAAAAATTTCTTTTTCCGAAAAATACTTCTTCTTTATTTATCTTGTTATTTTCTTCTGTTATAAACATTATTTTATTATTTTTTAAATTTTTATCATATTCTTTTTGACATTCTGCTATAATATTTATAAATTCTTTCTTTATATTAATCACCATCCTTTAAACAAAAAATTTAGAGTGGAGCATTTTCATACCTTAGTATCCTAATTCCCCCACTCTTTGTACGATTTTACCGTTGCCTAACCAACACACAGCATATTTACTGTATTCAATTTTAGGTTTTACCGTTGCCTAACCAACACATAGCATTAAAGCTATATTCATTTTAGGTTATTTAGCAGTCGCACCTGCTAGATATTTTAAATATCTTTTTATAGTATATTTATTTTATCATAAATAATTCACTTTTTCAAATAATAAATTATGTCAATTCTATATTAATTGTAATATTGCAACTTCTGCTCCGTCTCCTCTTCTAGGTCCTGCTTTAACTATACGTGTATATCCACCTACGTTTTTACCTGCATATTTTGGAGCTATTTCGTTGAATAATTTTGCTGGTAAATCTATATTATTACCTTTTTCATCTTTAACTTTGTTTAAAGTTTTCATCATTTTTCTTCTAGCATTTAATCTAGAAGGCATATCTTTTTGTCTTTTTTCAGTTGTAGTTTCTTTTACAACTTTAAGATATTCTTTACCATTTTTGCTTTTAACTAATTCTGTTTCTTTATTTCCTTTAGAATCTAGTTTAGCTTTTACAACTTTAACATCTACCATTTCGAAGTTATCTTTTTCTTTAATTGCTAAAGCTATAATGCTATCAGCAATTGATTTAACTTCTTTTGCTCTAGGTAATGTTGTTTCAACTTTACCATGCATAATAAGGTCAGTTGTTAATGTTCTTAGCATTGCCATTCTTATATCAGTTGTTCTTCCTAATTTTCTATTAGTTGCCAATTTTTTCACCTTCCTTTATTAGTATTATTCATCTTCCTTAGCAAAATCTAAACCTAAAGAATGTAATTTTTCAGTTACTTCTTCTAATGATTTTTTACCTAAGTTTCTAACTTTCATCATTTCGTTTTCTGATTTATTTATTAAATCTTCAACTGTACTGATTCCAGCTCTTTTTAAGCAATTAAATGATCTAACAGATAATTCTAATTCTTCTATAGTCATTTCTAAGACTTTTTCTTTCTTAGATTCTTCTTTTTCAATCATAATTTGTGTATTTTTTGTTGTTTCTGATAAATCTATAAATAATTCTAAGTGTCCAGTCATAACTTTAGCTGCTAAACTTAAAGCTTCGTGTGCTTTTAAACTTCCGTCTGTCCAAACTTCGATTATTAATTTATCATAATCTACCATTTGACCAACTCTAGTATTTTCTACTTGATAATTTACCTTTTTAACAGGTGTATAAATTGAATCTATTGGAAGTACAGATATATCTTGATTTGGTTTTTTATTCTTATCTGAAGAATTGTAACCTCTTCCTCTATCTGCTGTCATTTCCATTATTAATTTTCCACCTTCAGATACTGTTGCTATATGTAGTTCTGGGTTTAGTATTTCAACAGTACCATCTGTTATAATATCTGCTGCTAATACTTCTCCTTCACCTTCTTTATGTATTCTTAATACTTTTTCTTCATTGTCATCAAATTTTAATCTTACATTTTTTAAATTAAGAATTAAGTCAGGTACATCTTCAACTACATTATTAATATCTGAGAATTCGTGTAAAACTCCGTCAATTTTTACACTTGTTATTGCACAACCAGGTAGTGATGAAAGTAAAATTCTTCTTAAAGAATTTCCTATTGTTACTCCATAACCTCTTTCTAATGGTTCACATACAAATTTTGCATAATTATTTGTATCATCTACTTCTAGACATTCAATATTTGGCTTTTCAAATTCTATCATTTTTACCTCCTAATATTCGAGAATATTTCTCAAATTTCTTAAAACTAAACAGTTTTTTCTCCAGTAAAATTTAAAAGTTTTTATTATATATTTTTTAATACTTCTAACTATTATTTTGAGTAAAGCTCTACTATTAAATGTTCTTCGATTGGAATATCAATATCTTCTCTAGACGCTAATCTGATTACTTTACCACTTAATTTTTCAGTATCTTTTTCAAGCCACGCTGGAACTGGTCTTTTTGCTGATTCCTCTACATTTACTTTAATTGTTCCATTATCTTTTTTGTTTTCTCTTACTGTTATTACATCTCCTACTTTTACTAAGTATGATGGAATATTAACTTTCTTTCCATTTACTTCGAATTGTGCGTGTGTTACAAGTTGTCTTGCTTGTGCTCTTGATGTTCCAAATCCTAATCTATATACAACATTATCTAATCTACTTTCTAATATTTGTAATAATTCTTCACCTGTTACACCTTTTTTATTAGAAGCCATTTCAAAGTATTTTCTAAATTGTTTTTCTCCAACTCCGTAATATGCTTTTGTTTTTTGTTTTTCTCTTAATTGTGTTCCGTATTCAGAAAGTTTTGCTCTTTTTTGACCATGTTCTCCTGGTGCATAGTTTCTTCTTGAAATACTACATTTATCAGAATAACATCTATCACCTTTTAAGAACAATTTTTGTCCTTCTCTACGGCATCTACGACATTGTTCGTCTTTATATCTAGCCATTTTTATACTCCTTTCTTATTTTCTTTTACATTTCTCTTATATATGCTTTAAAATTCATAAAAATCGTTTAATGTTCACAACAAATCACTTAATGATTACAAAAATCATAAATGATTTTTGTATTAATCATCTGTAACACTCGAAAATTTAAAAATAAATTTTCTCGTTAACAGCTGATTAAACTCTTCTTCTTTTTGGTGGTCTACAACCATTGTGTGGTATTGGTGTTACATCTTTTATTGCACTTATTTCTAGACCTGCTGTTTGAAGTGAACGAATTGCTGCTTCTCTTCCAGCTCCTGGTCCTTTAACAAATACTTCTACAGATTTTAAACCGTGTTCCATTGCAATTTTAGCTGCTGTTTCAGCAACTTGACCTGCTGCAAATGGTGTACTTTTTCTAGAACCTTTATATCCAAGTTCTCCAGCACTTCCCCAAGAAATTGTATTTCCTTGTGTATCTGTAATTGTAACTATTGTATTGTTAAAGCTAGAATGAATATGAGCTGCACCTTTTTCAATGTTTTTTCTATTTCTTCTAGCAACTTTTTTTGTTGTTACATTTTTAGCCATTTTGTCTTTTCCTCCTTATTCCAAATTTTTATTTTGAAATTTTCTTATTATTTTTTACTTTTGCTTACTAATTTTCTAGGACCTTTTCTTGTTCTAGCATTTGTTTTTGTTCTTTGTCCTCTAACTGGTAAACCTCTTCTATGTCTTAGACCTCTGTAGCATCCAATTTCTGTTAATCTTTTAATATTTAGAGCTACTTCTCTTCTTAAATCACCTTCAACAATATAAGATTCATCAATTACTTTTCTTATATCATTTACTTGTTCATCAGTTAAGTCTTTAACTCTAGTATCTGGGTTTATTCCAGCTTTTTCTAAGATTTTTCTAGAACTTGATACTCCTATACCATAAATGTATGTAAGTCCTATTTCTACTCTCTTTTCTTTAGGTAAGTCTATTCCTGCTATACGAGCCATATTTTTTTGCACCTCCAAAATTATTTTGTTTGTTTGTCCTAAAATACTTAAAAAGTGAAATGCAACTAGTGTTTACCCTAGTTCAGTTTAAGTTTTTAAGACATATATATAAACACAAATTTGATAATGTAATCTATAGAATTTTAATTTTCTATAGATTCACAGCCGCTACCTTAATTTGTGTTATAAACTATAAGGAATTAACCTTGTCTTTGTTTGTGTTTAGGGTTTTCACAAATTACTCTAATAACCCCTTTTCTTTTTATTACTTTGCATTTATCGCAAATTGGTTTTACTGATGGTCTTACTTTCATTTTTAGCACCTCCATTAATTTAAAATATATATTATTTTGGGTTAATTTTTTATTTGATTAAAATTATTTTGCTCTCCAAGTAATTCTTCCTCTTGTTAAATCATATGGTGAAAGCTCTACTTTTACTTTGTCTCCTGGTAATATTTTTATATAATTCATCCTTAGTTTACCAGAAATATGAGCAAGTATTTGATGTCCATTTTCTAGCTCTACTTTAAAAACTGTATTTGGTAAGGCTTCAACTACCTTTCCTTCAACTTCAATTACATCTTCCTTTGCCAATTTAAATTACCTCCTATTTTTAAGAGTTTTTCTCTTTTTATGCAAAATTTGGCTATTGTGCATAATAACTATTATATTATACATTATTATTTAAGTATTGTCAAGATTTCTGGCTCTTTTTCTGTAATTAAAATTGTATTTTCATAATGTGCTGCCAAACTTCCATCTTCTGTTATAATTGTCCAGCCATCTTCTAGTTCTAAAATATTAGGTTTTCCTTGAATTACCATAGGTTCTATTGCTAAAGTCATACCTGGCTCTAACCTTATTCCTCTACCTGCTTTTCCATAATTTGGTATTCCTGGGTCTTCGTGCATTTGTCTTCCAATTCCATGTCCTTGGAATTCTCTTACTACAGAATACCCTTGTGAACGCACATATTCACCAATTGCATGGCTTACATCACCTATTCTATTTCCTTTTTTAGCAAATTTAATTCCTTCAAAAAATGCTTGTTTAGTTACTTCAACTAATCTTTTCGCATCTTTTGATACATTTCCTATCATAAATGTTCTTGCAGCATCTCCATTAAAACCATTTTTTAATGCTACTGTATCAATACTTACAATATCTCCTTCTCTAATAATTTTATGTTTTGAAGGAACTCCGTGAATTACTTCATCATTTATTGATATACAAATAGATGCTGGGTATGGTGGTACACCTTTCATTTCTGTAAAACCTTTTTCTGCTGGAATTGCACCTTCACGTCTTATTATTCTTTCTGCTAAAATATCTACATCCCAAGTTGACATACCTGGTTTTATCTTTTTTTCTAATTCATCATACATTACAGCAACAACTCTACATGCTTCTCTCATTAGTTCAATTTCTCTTTTTGATTTTATTGTTACCATTTTGTTTTCCTTCTTTCTATTTTCCTTCTTTAATATATTTTAAAACATCTTCTGCAACATCTTTACCAAGTTTATTAATTGATTTACTAACTACTGCTGAATATAAATTACCTTTTTTATTATAATAATCAACTAAAGGACTTGTTTGTTCTATATAACTATTAAATCTTTGTTTTACTGTTTCTTTATTATCATCTTTTCTTTGTACTAATTTTTCTCCACATTTATCACAAATACCTTCTTGTTTTGGTGGGTTTAAAATTAAATTATATACTGCCTTACAATTTGGACAAATTCTTCTATTTACTATTCTTTCTATTATTTCATCTTCTGGTGTTGTTAAGTTTACTACTAAATCTACTTGTTTTCCGTCTTTTTCTAACATCTTATCTAATTCTTCTGCTTGTTTTACTGTTCTTGGGAAACCGTCTAATATTATTCCATTTTGTACATCTGGTTCTTTTAATCTATTTTCTACTAAACCTATTGTAACATCATCTGGTACTAATTTTCCATTTGATATATATTTTTCTGCTAATTTTCCAAGTTCTGTTTGTTCTTTAATATGTTTTCTAAAAATATCACCTGTTGATACTTGTGGTATTCCTAATTCTTTTGTTAATATTCCTGCTATTGTACCTTTTCCTGTTCCTGGTGCTCCAAGCATAATTATTATCATATAAAACACTCCTATCTTTACTTTTGTTTAAGATTACTACATTAAAACAACTTATAATAACCTTTGCTATATTTATATAAAATAATTATAAACATAGCAAAACTTATTATATTACAATATAACAAGTTTTTTGGGACGTAAAACTTACGTCCCCTTTATTTATTTCTCTAAAAAGCCTTTGTAATGTCTCATTGCAAGTTGAGATTCTAATTGTTGTACAGTTTCTAGCGCAACACCTACAACGATTAATATTGATGTACCACCAAATGCTATGTTTAGATTTGTAAATCTTAATAACATTGGTATAATTGCTATCAATGCTAAGAAGAAACCTCCAAACCAAGTTAATTTTGATATTATTGATGATAAATAATCTGTTGTTGGTTTTCCTGCTCTTATTCCTGGTATAAAACCACCATTTTTCTTAATATTATTTGATACTTCTGCTGGGTTAAATGTAGCATAAGTATAGAAAAATGTGAAACCTATTATTAATAATAAATATACTAAAGCATTTGCTATAGAATATCCAATTGCTACATTTGAAGTTGATGTTGCAATTGAGAAATTATATAGTCCTGCTAAGAAACCTGTTTTACTTGCAATATCTGGTACAAAGATTTGTATAATCATAGCTGGGAAAGTCATAAAACTACTTGCAAAGATAACTGGCATAACTCCTGCCATAGCAAGTTTTAATGGAATATGTGTGCTTTGTGCACCCATCATTTTTCTTCCAACTACTTTTTTAGAATATTGTACAGGTACTCTTCTTTCTGCTTGTTGTACAAATACAACTCCTGCAACTAATATAATTGCACCTATTAATATTCCTATTGATAATAATAAACCTGTTGTACTAAAGCCTGCATCTGTCATAATTAAACTCCATAATGTTGTAATTAAACTTGGTAAGCCTGATATAATACCAATGAAAATTAGTAATGATATACCATTTCCTATTCCTTTTGCTGTTATTTGTTCACCAAGCCACATTAATATTGAAGTTCCTGCAACTAAGCCTGTTACTACTAATAGACCTGTTAGGAAAGTATCATCTACGAATATTCCAGATGATTTATATGATAAATAAATTCCAATTCCTTCAACTAATGCAAGTACTATTGTTAAAATCTTTGTATATCTATTTATCTTTCTTCTTCCTTCTTCTCCACCTTCTTTAGTTAATTTTTCTAAAGAAGGGATAATCATAGCTAATAATTGAATTACGATAGATGCTGTAATATATGGGCTAATTGACATAGCAAATACAGAGAATCTAGAGAAAGCTCCTCCGGAAATCATATCAATTAAGCCTGCTATTCCTGTTGTATTTCCCATAGCTTCATTTAATGCTATGCTATCTACTCCTGGAACTGTTATATAACAACCAAATCTAAATACTATTATTAAAACTAATGTGTATAATAATCTTTTTCTGACATCTGGTGTTTTTAATGCATTTTTTATAGTTTTAAACAATTAAATCACCTCAGCCTTTCCACCTAAAGCTTCTATTTGTTCTTTTGCTTTTGCTGTAAATCTTGTAGCTTTAACGTTTAATTTTTTCTCTAATTTTCCAGTTGCTAAAATAACAATACCATCATTAATTTTTCCTATAATTCCTTCTTCTAATAAACTTTCAGCTGTAACATCTGTTGCTTTAGATTTATTTAGCATTTTTAATGTTACTTCTGTATAAGTTTTTCTATGAATATTATTAAATCCTCTTTTTGGTAATCTTCTAAATAATGGAGTTTGACCACCTTCGAATCCACGTCTTACTCCTCCGCCGCTTCTAGATTTTTGTCCTTTTTGTCCTCTTGCTGATGTTTTTCCGTTTCCAGAACCTATACCACGACCTACTCTATTTCTTTTTACTTTTTTTACAGCTGGTTTTAATTCGTCTAATTTCATTTTAAGTCTTGCACCTCCTTCTTTAATTAGCAAGGAATATTATTCCTTATAAAATTTCTTCTACTTTTTTACCTCTTTTTTTAGCTACTTGTTCTACTGTCATCATTGATTTTAAACCTTCAAGTGTAGCATAAACAACGTTTCTTGGATTGTTTGTTCCAATAACTTTTGTTCTTATATTTCTATATCCTGCTAATTCTAGAACTGGTCTTACACTTCCTCCAGCTATAAGTCCAGTACCTAATTCAGCTGGTTTTAAT
>CALXEY010000002.1 GCA_944387455.1 uncultured Clostridia bacterium | reverse complement strand
ATGATAGCAAACTCAAATAACCCTCAAAAAAGAGCTGAAAGTATTGGTTCACTTGCCTGGATATGTGGTGGTGGCGTCATTTTAGGTGCATCCCTAATTATTGCAGGTATAATTATAAACATTGCAACAAACAATTCTGGAAATTTATTAGGAAGTTAGGTGATGTAAAGTTGAGAGTATTCAAGGTACCTTTCGACATTAAAAGAGAGGAGAAAATTTTTGGTGGATATTTAAGTTTAAGACAAGTTATTTATATTATGCTAGGGGCTTCAAGTTTATCTCTACTTGCAACACCCTTACCTATAATATTAAAAGTATTATTTATATTTTTAATTGCAATTTTCTTTTTATTGTGTGCTTTTTTAAAAGTTAAAGAACAATATTTTGATAAGTTCTTTTTTTATGCTATAAAATACCTTTTTCGTAAAAAAAACTTTGTATATGAGAGGTGTTCTAAATGGTAATTATGATAATTTTTTTATTTTTAACTGTACTTTTTATTATTGGTACAGTTATTTATTTAAACAATAAAAAGAAAAATGTAAATGCTCCTAAACACAGTACAAATACAAAAGATAACGGAAAAAATAAAAAGAAAAACAAAGGAAAAAAACAACTATCAGATATTTTACAAATAAAAATAAAAGATAATCTTATTTGTTTAGGTACTAGATATTCTACTGTTATTAAATTAGGAAATATCGACTATAATATGCTATCTAACAATGAACAAGACTCAATTGAAACCGTATTAATACAGACAGCTCTTGCAATAGATTATCCTGTACAATTTTTTAGCACAACAGAATTCATTGATACAAGTAAAGTAATATCTTTGATAAGAAAAAATAGAACAAATAAACCCCAAATTAGAGAATACAAAGAATATCTTATTGAATATTTAGAAAATCTTATGGAGAATAGATCCATTTCTGTAGTAAAGAATTATGCAATTATTAGTTATGATGGTACTTATGAAAAGGCTATTGAAGAATTAAATAGAAAAGCATTATCTTTTACAGGAAATTTATTAAGAGCAAAGATAGTTTGTGAAATACTAAATGAAGATGAATTATACAATTTAATTTATAGAGAATTAAACAAAAACTCTGCTATAAATGTAAGCAATTTAATAAAGGAAGGAGGTAAAAACTTATATGTTGGGAAAAAACAAAAAGCAAGAAGAAATAAACATATTCGATAACATTCCTACTCTAGCAGATATTCTATTACCTGACACCCTTCAAGAAAGAAAAGATTATTTAATAATGGGATATAACAAATATACGAGAGTTTTTGCAATGACAATATATCCTGAACAAACTTGGGTCAGCTGGCTTGATGATTTGTTTCATATTGGTAATGTGAATATTTCAGTAAAAATAGAGCCTTCAAATAACGGAAATGTAATAAATCAATTAACTAAAAAACTGGTACAAAGTCAGTCTGAATATGCTACATATAGTAGACAAGGAAACATACTACATCTTCCAGAATTGGAAAAACAGATTGGAGATTTAGAAGATCTTAGGATGCTAATACAGACAAATCAAGACAAGCTCTTTTTTGCTAGTATTTTTATATCAATAAATGCCGAAACATTAGAAGATTTAAATGAAAAAACGAAGATATTAGAGAGTGAATTAAATAAGAAAACTGCTATGATAAGGACTCTAATTTTTAGGCAAGTTGAGGGCTTAAAAACAATGCTTCCAACAGGTGAAGTAGCAATTCCAAATTATGAAAGAAATATGGTAGCTGGTGGTATTGCTACTTTAATTCCAATATCTAACCCTAACCTTTCTCATGATAAAGGAATTTTTATTGGTAGAAATATGTACACAAATGCACCTGTATATGTAGACACTTTCATTGGTCCCCCTACCCTACCTAACCCTCATGTATTTATTTGTGGTACTTCTGGTGGTGGTAAAAGTGTAGCCTTAAAAACATTAACAGCTAGAAACATTGCAACAACTGGTTGTGGTGCTTTTTTTATTGATGTTGAAGGAGAATACACAAATCTTACTAAAATGTTAGGTGGGAAAATCATAAAAATAGAACAAGGAAAATCTGCTGGTGTAAATCCATTTGAATTAGAGCCAGATACAAAAGGAAATAAACAATTTATAAACATACTTGATAAAGTTGCAGAAATAAGAGGGTTGCTTGGAACTATTTGTAGGAACTATGGAAGAACACTTACAGGTACCGAAAATACTGAAATAGAAATAGTTGTTAATCAACTATATTCTGACAAAGGAATAACAAGTGATGTAAATTCTTTATTTGAAAAAAAGGGTGGAAGATTAGATAATGGAAAATATGCAATTGGAAAAATACCAAAAAAAATGCCAACTCTTACAGATTTTCAAAGGAAACTAAAAGAAAGAGGAAATTGTGATGAACTTGCAAATATCTTAATTCCATTCTTAAGAGGAAATTCTTTACGGTATGTTTGATTGTGAAAGTAAAATATTATCAAGTGAAGATATTATCTGCTTTGATATGTCCGAAGTCAAAGATGAATTTACGAAATTGTATTCTTCTTTCGTTATACTTACTTGGGTATGGCAAAAGTATGTATTAAAAAATAGGGAGAAAAAGAAGATTATAGTATGTGATGAGGCTTGGTTATTTTTAAAATATCAAGAGTCTGCTGAATTCTTAGTAAATGTAGCTCGTAGAGGTAGAAAATATAATGTTCCTCTATTTATTGGTAGTCAATTTATTGATGAATTTCTAAATTCTGAGGAAGGTAAAACAATAATAAATATCTGCTCTACTAGGTATATTTTTAAACAAAGTCCTGGTAGTGTAGACGCAGTCGTTGACTTTTTCAATTTATCTGAAGGAACTAAAAACTTCCTAACTGCTGCAAGTCCAGGTCAATGTATTATAAGTTTGAATAATAGCGTTACTGCTATTAAATTTGTAATAACACCGTATGAAGAACAATTTGTATTTACTTAAAATATAGTGCTTTCCTACAGCCCTATCTTAAAAAGTAGGAGGAAATATTTTGAAAAAAGTATTAAAGAGTTTTGTAATAATAATTACTATACTTTTTTTATTATCTCCATTTAGTTTTGGAGCTGATGAAGTAAATTTCAAAAATCAGATAAAAAAAGAAGATGGAAGTCTTTTTGAAAAAATAATTGCAGAGTGCATACGGGGGTATAGCTCAAACAATTTTTGATTTTACGACTAGCAAAGATGCAAATGTTGGTTTCAAAGATTACGACGAATTGATTTTTAATAACAAGCAAAGCAATGATAGTTTATCCCCATTTACTACAGAACTTTGGAATAAAACTATGAATTGGTATAAAGTTTTTGCAATAATTAGTGGTTGTTTAATTCTAATTGCTGTATTTATTTTATCTTACAAAATTATGAATGCAGGTATGAATACAGCTAAAAAGAATGAAGCAAAGGATAGTTTAATGCGTTTATGTTTTGGAGGAGTTGCAATAGCTTTAGCTCCCTTATTTATAAGATTTCTTCTATATGTAAATAATAGTCTTGTTTATTTATTAGTAACAGCTGCAAATAGTGGCTCCTTAGAAGCAAGTCTTGGGGATAGTATGCTAACAAGTATAAGGACTGGAAATGCTATAACAACAGCTCTTGTTATAGCAATGTTTATTTATCTTTTTGTAAAATTAAATATTAAGTTTATTGTAAGGCAGTTTACAATTATTATATTTACAATATTTACACCTATTGCTGCTGCTCTGTGGATAATAAACAAGAATGTTACAGCAGCTGCTGTTTGGAGTGGTCAAATAATAATGAATATATTTATGCAATTTATATATTGCTTTTTATTCCTTATATATTTAGCATTTCTACCTTCTGGTGGTGGCTGGGCTGTAAGTCTTATATGGGCAATGATGATTTTACCAATTGCTGACGCACTTCAAAACTGCTTACAGAACTTGACAAGTAGAATAGCTGGTGTTGACAATGAGCAAATGACTGGTCGTGTATTAGGTATTGGTGCTATGATGGGATATGGAATTGGTGCTATAAAGGAACAATTTAAGACACCTTCAACAGGAAACAATACTAATGGCAACACAAATGGTAACAATTCTGGTGGTGGTTTAAAAGGCTTTGTAACAAGAGCAAAATCAGTTATAAACCCAACTATGAATTTGAGTGCTGAAAAAGATTACAATGGCAATGTAAATCCTATAAGAAATGTTATGCCAAAGGAAAAAAATACAGTTTCTATACCAAAATCTAATGGAAAAAATAAAAATAGTATAAGCAATGGAAATAAAGTTACTCCAAAATCTGTTGCAACTGGTATAGTAAAAGGTGGTGCTAAAGCAACTTCCGCATATTTAGGCGTTGGTGCAAAAATGGCAGAAGGAAATTTTGATAGTTATTCTTATAAGAAAAATAAACAAAGGAAAAATAATTTTCAACACACAGAATACATAAACAATTTAACAAATGTTAAATCAGAAAGTCAAAAATCTGGTGGTGATAACAATGAGCATAACAAGTATAGCTAAAAATAAAGCAAAAGGCAAGTTGAAAAAGCAAGCCAAAAAGCTAGTTTTTAAAGTAATAAAGCCATTTTTACCATTTATATTAATCATTCTTGGGATTGTTTTCGCAGTATGTACTGTTGCAGACTCATTATTTACTACTGATGAAGATATGCAAGTTGCAGAGTAGCTTGCTAATGATAATTATGAGGAACAATACGCACAATGGTTGCAAGAAAAAGAAAATTCTCCAACAACAATAACTAATGGTACAGGACTAGTTTCAAAACGGTATGTTTATTTGGCCAATTCCTGGTTATACAACTATTACTTCTCATTTTGGCATGAGAACACATCCAATAACTCATGTCTATAAACTTCATTCTCGGAACAGATGTTGGAGCTCCAATAGGAGCTAATTTTGTTGCAATGGCAGACGGAACAGTTATAAAAGCATCATATAATAACGCATATGGCAATATGGTTATGATAGACCACCGGAAATGGAATAGTTACTTTATATGCACATGGTTCCGAAATACTCGTTGAATTAAATCAAGTTGTAAAACAAGGTGAGCCAGTGCTAAAGGTAGGGTCAACAGGTTATTCAACTGGAGCACATGCACATTTTGAAGTCCGAATAAATGGTAGTTATGCAAATCCTGAAAATTATTTTGAATAGGAGGTTAAAACAAGTGGTATTGATTTTTACTGATAATGAGCAATTAGATAGAGATTTGAATAAAAAAATTGAAGATAGTAGAATAGTTTATTATCCAGATTATATTTTAGAAGAAAACCAAGCTACTACTCTAATTGCAACACTTCAACCAAACAAATATAATTTCAAAGACTTTATGTTTAAAGTACGAGAAAAAAATATTCAAGTTATTCTTATTTTGGAAAATGACAAAGTAAAAGAATTAAACGATGCTCTTATACTTGGAATTTATGACTTAATATTTGATCCTTTTGACTTAGAAGATATTTGTAATAAAATTGCAAATCCTACCCCATTTTCCAAAGTTGCAAAATATATAAAAGATATTATAGGACTAGAAACAAGCTAGCTAGTTCTATTTTATTGCAAAAAATTAAAGGAAGGAGGTTAAAATTTTGAACAAGAAGGTGAAGAAAGCCATTACAATATCAGTCATCATAGTAATTATAATCATTGCTACCGTTTCAACATTTTTTATTGTAAAATATTTTATGAACAAAAATAAAATACAGGATGCTTCTGAATATTACACAGAAGATAAAATACAAGAACGATTAGATTGTGATAATAATTCAAAAGATGACTTAACACTTAAAATTGATGGTGAAACTGTTGTAGGTGTTATTAAAATTCCAAAAATAAATTATGAAGGTCTAGTTTATGAAGGTACATCTCTTGCAACATTAGACAAAGGCATTGGGCACTTTGAAAATTCAAGTTACTTAGACGGAAATGTTTGCCTTGCAGGACACAATTATACAGGCGTATGGAAAAAACTATATACTTTACAAAAAGGAGATAAAATAACATACATTAGTTTTTTAGGAACAAAAGAGTATGAAGTAGATAAATCAATTGCAATTGATGCTAATGACTGGTCTAGTTTAGAAGATACAACTGATAATACTTTAACATTAATAACTTGTATAAAAAACCAACCTAGTCAAAGGCTTTGTGTGCAAGCAAAAGAAGTAATTTAAATTTTTTTCTTTTGAGCATTGTCAAAACTATACTAAACGTGTTACCCTTAAATATAAATAAAATATATGAAAGGGTGATGTTAAATGACTAAGAAAAAAATAATTATCATTATAATTGCTATTATATTTATTGTTGCTGTTTCTTTATTATTAATATTTTTAAAAAATAAAAGTGTAAAAGTTTCTAACTATAATAAAGAAGAAATCACAAATTCTTCTAATAATGAAAATGAAATAGTAGAAAATGTAATAGCAGATACAAATACTGTAGAAAGTGAATTAACAAATACTACTTCTAATAATACAAACTCAAATATAGAAAATGTAGAAAATAACTCAAACGCATCAAAAAGTAGTATTCAAAAATCTACTAATGATAAAACAACAACAGTATCTTCAAAACCTAGTACACAAACAGCTTCAAGTACAGTAGAAAAAACAAATACTCCTGAAGCAATAAAAGAAGAAACACCAAGTACACCACAAGTTCCTTCAACTTCTAGTCAGCAACAACAGGTACCAGTCGAAGAATACAGAAAAAATGATACTATGATAAATAAAATAAAGCAAGTAATACAAAATAATGCAACTGACAATATGAAAAATTTTGGTTATAGTATTGTTGTTGATTCTTCAATAAAAAACCAAACTAATCAATTTACTTTCACAGAAAGCAGAGTTATTAACGCAATAAGAAGCAAGTTTGGAACTATTAAGATTTACGCAGAAGACTTTTATAAAAATGGTCAATTGGTTATGACCGAATGTTACATATTATAATATTTAAAGCACTTTTATAGTGCTTTTTTTACTAAAGAAAAACTCCTTTATTGTCCTTCAAATTATTTTTAAGGAGGATTTTAATATGTTAAAAAAGATTACAAAAAAAGGAATAGCAATTTTGCTAATAATTTTAAGTTTATTTTCTGTTTTTTCAAATGCTGTGTTTGCAGCTACAGAAATTAATGCCGCACTAATTAAATATGGCGGAGACTGTGGCTATCATTTACAATACTGGGATTCTTCTAATAATAGATGGTCATATATAATTACATCTTATGTTTTCTATGAAGAAAATGGTGTTCAATATCCTGCATATTGTTTAGATGCTTCAAAACCAGGAGCAGAGCAAGGAGAATATACTGTTAATGTCGATGAAGTAATTAACGATGTCAGATTATGGAGAGTTGCTATCAATGGCTATCCATATCAAAGTCCACAAAGTATAGGAGTGGAAAATCAATATGATGCTTTTGTTGCTACTAAACAAGCTATTTACAGTATTTTAGATGGTAGAGATGTAAATAGTTTTTATAATGGAGCAGATGCTAGAGGACAAGCTATTAAGAATGCAATAATTAATTTAGTAAATATAGGAAGAAATGGTACGCAAACACCTGGAAATACAGATGTTGTTGCTAACAAAGTTGGAGAATTTACAGAAGATGGCGATTATTATTATCAAGAATATTCTATAAATTCACCTGTTGAAACTTCTCAATATACTATTACTGCAACAAATGGATTACCTGAAGGAAGCCAAATTACTAATATGTCTAATGGAGAGCAAACAACTTTTAGTGGAAGTGAACATTTTAAAGTAAGAATACCTAAATCTACTTTAAGTAGTGATATTAATGTAACAATTGCATTCCAAGCAAAAGCAAAAACATATCCAGTATTTTACGGAAAAACAACCGTTCCAGGAACACAAGATTACTTATTGACTTTCGATCCATTTGGAGATGTTTCAGGTCAAACTAATTTAAATATAAAAACAAATACTGGAGAACTTAAAATTGTAAAATCTGATGTTGATACTAATCAACCAATCGAAGGTGTTACATTTCAATTAACTAAAGAAGATGGAACAGTAGTAGCCAACGCAACCACAAATGCAGAGGGTATTGCCACATTTCCTGCACTTTATCAAGGAAATTATACCCTTAAAGAAATTGTAACGAATGATAACTATATTTTAAATGATATGTCTTTCGATGTATCTGTTGAATACAATAAAACATCTACACAAGAAGTTACAAATGAACATAAAAAAGGAGACTTAACTGTCTATAAGGTAGATAAAGACAATAACCGTATTGCATTAGGTGGAGTTACATTTGACCTTTATTCAGAAGAATTTGGAAAAGTAATCGGAACTTATGTTACTGATGAAAATGGTGAAATTCACGTGAAAGACCTTAGAACTGGAAACTATAAATGGATAGAAAAAGAAACTAATAAATGGTACAACCTATCAGAAGATACAACCACAATAGTCAAATGGGACGAAGAAACTCAAGATACTATTGAAAATGAGTTGAAAAAAGGACAGATAAAAGTTATTAAAGTAGATGAAGATAACCACGAGGTAAAACTTAAAGGTGTTGAATTTGAAGTATTAGACAAAGATGGAAATGTCTTAGAAAAAATTGTAACAGATGAAAACGGAGAAGCTCTAACTCAAAGATACCCTGTAAGAGACTTTGAAACTTTAACTTTGAGAGAAGTAAAAACGAATGAAAATTATGTTTTGAACGATACTCCTCAAACTATAAAATTAGAGGAAAATCAAATTACAGATGTTACTTTTGAAAACGAAAGAATAAAAGGAACTGTTGAAATCACAAAAGTAGATAAAGATGACCATTCAAAAGTTTTATCAGGTGCAAAATTTGGGTTATACGATGAAAATAACAATCTTTTACAGACTTTAATTACTGATGAAAACGGAAAAGCCTCAAGTCAAGAACTTTACAAAGGAAAATATTATTTAAAAGAACTTGATACTGGTTCTGTATATTATCTATTAAACACAGATACATTCGAGTTTGAAATAGTAACTAATGGCGAAGTTGTTCCAGAAGTAATTGAAAACGAAGGTACTGATATTGAAGTTGATGTCGACAAAGAAGGTACAACGGAAATCAAGCCAGGAGATGAAGTAAATTATACTTTCTCAAATGTAGCAAATAACTCAAACATCTACTTAGACAATTTCAAGTGGATGGACTATATTCCAACAGATTATATAAGACTACAAAAAATGACAACAGGTACATGGAATCAAGACTTAAAATATTCTGTTTATTATAAAACAAATAAATCAGATGACTATGTTTTATTTAGCCAAGAACTAAGTACAACAGAAAATCACGATTTAGACTTTACAACAGTACAACTTGGTGAAGATGAATATATTACAGAAGTAATGTTTGATTTTGGTAAAGTAGATAAAGGATTTAGAGAAACAACAAGTCCAACAATGAATTGTAAATCTCTTGATAGTGTAAAAGAAGGAGATACTTTCACTAATCACACCAAGACAGTTGGAACATACTATAGCATAACATCTGAGGCAAATAGCAAATGGACTACAATTGTTCACACACCAGAAGAACATCACGAGCAAACATTACCTAAAACAGGAAAATAAAAATATGCTTTCTTTTAAATTTGCCCCCAAAAATAAATTTATAAAGGAGGAATTTTATTATGGAAATTACAGATGTTAAAATTTATAAAGCTAAACAGAGGGGACCAGTATTGGCCTATGCAAATGTCATTTTAGACAATCAATTTATTATTAGAGGAATTACTCTTATTGACAAAGACGGTAGAAGATTTGTATCAATGCCTGCAAGGAAACTGAGAAACGGAAAATTTAGAGATATATCGCATCCTCTTAATTCTGAAGTAAGAGAAAAATTAACAAAAACAATTTTTCAAGCTTATGAAGAATTTTTACAAGCAGAAAAATAGAGTGCTTATACCTTTTATTTGTCCTTTCAAATTACTAATGAAAGGACTTTTTTAAATGATTATAAATGAAAAAATAAAAAAACAATTAAATAATTTGAACAAACAAATAGAAATTGTATTGAAGAGTAATAGCTTAACTGATATGCAAATAAAGAGTTTTTTATTAAATTTTGAAAAGGTAAGATATAATCTTTTAGCTGAAATAAAAGAATATAATAAAAATGTTAAATTTGAATATGAAAAAATTAAAACTATTGATGATGACTATAAAACAGAATTAAAAGATAATATATTAAAAATCTATGTGCCTGAAACATTACCAAGTTTTAAGAATCTAAAGACACATACTTATAAAAGAATATTATTAAATGTCGCAGAAAACACAAAAAAATTTAAAGGACTATTTTCAAATGAAGTATTTATATACATAAAGGTATTTGACAATATAAAAGGTTGGGATATTGACAATAAATATGTAAAACCAATTGCTGATGCTTTAATTTTAAGTGGTGTCATTGAAGATGATAATATGTCAAAAATGTTTTATTGTGCAAAAGGAGAATTTTCTGAACTTCCACACACAATTATTTATGTATTAGATGGCAAAAATATGGAGCAATTTTTGAAAAAAGTAGAGTTTGAATAATAGGGATTTTTAATATATTTTAAAGAAATTTTTTGCGACATTTCAAAGAAATAAAAAACCTTTAATATCAATGGTTTCAAAACACACAAACCCTATTACAAGTGGTGGTGGTAAGGGTGTGAAAGCGAAGCTGTCGCACCACTTCCCTTAAAGTTCAACTTATTAAATCTTTAATTGTTTGTTTGGAGGTGATTTATTTGAATAATTTTCCTAATGGTCCTGAAGAAATATCTTTATTAGAATTTATTTCAAAATATCAGTATTTGAAAAGTACAGATACTAAATATTTTTTTAGTACACAAAAATATTATAAAAAAAGAATTAGTAATTTGGTTTCAAAAAAATACCTAAGGAGAATAAAATCAAATCTTGTTTTAGATGAATTAGGGATTGAATTTGCTGAACTATTTAATTTTGAATATAATAAATTAAATAGAAATGTAAAATATTTACCAAGACTACTTTATATTAGTCATTTAGCAGCATTTTATCATAAATGTAATAATGTAAAATTTATACCTTCTTTTGATATGAAGGAAAAGCAAGAATATACAACTACTTCAAGAAAATTTATTGGTGCATTAGGAATAAATGGTATTGAATATTTAATATATTATCTTACAGAAGAACATACTGATAAATACCTAAGATTAATAATTTACGATATACAAAAAGAAAAAAAATATAAAAATATTATAATCTTGACTAACGATGAAAATAGAATAAAAACAAGTGATTTCACATTTGGAATGAATCAAGTGTTAGTTGTACAAGATACAGAAGAAAATAGAGAAAAATTAAAATACTTACATAGTATAAATTGGTACAATGTAATAAAAGAAATCTATAAAAGGTCAAATATATATTTAAGTGATTATAATTTCTGTGAATATACAGATTACAAAAACAAATTTATAAATACCTTTTATTTTTTTGACACAGAAAAGGTAAATAGAATAAACTATTTTTTAAAAGAAAACAAAGATAAAAATGCAGATATAGTTTGTAATAGTCAAGTAAAAGAAAGGTTAGAAAAAGAACTTCCAAATTGTAATTATAATATTATAGATTTGGAAAAATACATTGATAAAGAACCTTTTTATTATGATTAAAAAGGTATTTTTTTATATATTTTTATTTTTGTTTTTTGTTTTAAATGTTGTAATTATTTTTAATATAAAAAATTATATTGATATTGTAAATATATGTTTTAATAAAAATATTATACTAACCAATAAATTATATATTGCTATTTGCGTTGTAATTGTCTCTATTTCCGTTTTTATCATATTAGATATATTACTTGTTACTTTAAAAAGAAAAGACGAAAATAAGGGCATTATTTTTAAACCTGAAAATGGAACATATGGAACTTCTGACTGGATGCCAGAAAATGAAATAAAAGAAGTTTTGTCAATAGATGATGTACCAGGTATTATTTTAGGAAAATATAATGAGAATATAGTAAAATTACCACTTGACAGCTATTTCAATAAAAATATATGCGTATTTGGTAGTAGTGGAAGTATGAAAACAACAGCTTTTTTACTTACAAATTTATTAGAATTATCAAAATACAAGAAATCTATCGTAGTTACAGATCCCAAAGGAGAAATTTACAGAACTACATCTAGTTATTTTAGAAAGATTGGTTATACTGTAAAAATTTTCAATTTAAAGGATATGAGACATTCAGATAGATGGAATCCTTTAGCTGAAAATGAAAATATAAATGACGTCCAAATGAGTGCTAACATTATTATATCAAATACACAAAGAAAAACTAGCAATGGAGATGAATTTTGGCCACGAGCTGAGGAAAACTTATTAAAAGCTTTTGAATTTTACTTTTTACAAATACTAATTGATGAAAATAATCTAACAAATATTTATAAAAAAGTTGCTGGAGGTGATTTAGGAGAAATTGATAGTATGTTTAAAGGACTTCCTAATGAAAACCCAGCAAAGATGAGTTATAACATTTTTGCAAGTGGTAGTGATACTATAAAAGCAAGTGTTATAACAGGTTTAGGTACTAGACTTCAAACATTTCAAAATGAAGATTTACAAAGACTAACATCTGCAAGTGATATAGATTTAACTTTACCTGGTAAACAACCATGTATCTACTATATTATTACTGATGATATGAATGGAGCATATGATTTTTTAAGCTCGCTATTTTATGCTTTTCTTTTTATAAAATTAGTTAGATATGCAGATTCAAGACCAAATGGAAAATGCGATGTAGATGTTTTTTGTTTTTTAGACGAATTTGCAAATATAGGACAAATTCCCGAATTTAATAAGAAGATTAGCACGGTTAGAAGTAGACGGCATACGGACTAATAGTAATAACACAAAATAAACGGACAACTCGACAGCCGTTATCCTAATAAAATGTCTGATGAAATAATTGGAAATTGTGATACAATACTTGGATTAGGAACAACTGATACTTTAACAGCACGGATTTTTTTGTGATTTACTTGGTGTTTCAACTGCAGAAATTAAGTCTGTTAGAAAGTCTAATTCAATAGAAGGTGATCTTTTAGAATATGGAGATAAAAATATATCTTCGATACAAAGAAATCTATTAAATAAAGATGAAATATTAAGACTTCCAACAACTAAATTGCTTACCATTTTAAGAGGTAATAAACCACTTTTATTAGATAAAATGCGATATACGGAACATCCCCTTGCAAAAAAATTGAGAGATAGTTCTGTTTATAATTACAAACCTGATTGGACTACCAATTCTAATATAGAAGATATGCCAAAGAAAATACCTAAGAAAAATATTAAAAAGAGAAAAAGAAGTTTTGAGAATTTCTAAATATATGATATAATCATCTTGAAGAAGAGTAATTTTTTTGTTTAGATTTGTATGGGAGAAGTATGATGGATGAAATTAAATTAAATTTAGATATACTGAATGAAAGAAAACAAAATTTAATAGAAAATGGAAATGGAGGCTTTTATTATATTCCTGAAATTATTGGTAAACTTATTTTATTAGATGAAGACCTAACAGTAGAAATATGGAAACAATTAATAGAAGAATTTAAAGAATTAATACTAGTAAATGAAAAAATCTATAAAAACATAATTCAGAATACAGCAAGTGCAATATATAGTAAAATTGGATGTGAAAACTATGTAAGGCTATTAAATAAAAATAAATCTTTAAAGAAAATGGTATACAGTTTTTCTTGTTTTTCATATGATAGTATCTTTGATAGTAACTTAGTTGGGCATATTTATTTATTTACAATAGAGAATCAGAATGAATTTGTAGATGAAATAATGCAAATAATAATAGAAACATTAGATAAACAGAAATTGTGCTTTTTCTTCTCAAGATTAAGTGAATATAAAACTCAAAAAATTTCATTGAGTACAATACATCGTTGGATAATGTTCATAGAAGATCAAGCTATAAAAAATTATATTGAGATTTTATTTGAGGTTTCACCAAAAAAAACAGTTAAAAGCATTGAACAAGCACAAAAGATTATAGAAGTTTTTAGCGAATTAGATAATAGGAAAATATTAACAGATAGTGAATTATCAAAACTTTTTGCTTATATAATAGAATATAATTCAAATTTAGCCCAAAACTTTTTTGAACAATATATAAGCATAGATGAAAATAATAATATATATACATTAACGATGCAATCAAGAATAAAACATTATTTAAACATATTATTTAAGCCAATAAACTGGTGGGATAAAAATTGGTGGAATAAAAATTCATCTTATATAAATAATATGTTTGAGATGATAAGAAATAGTGAATTAATAATAAAACTTATATATCAATTCACATTTATACAATGGAATCAATTAGATTTATTAATTAAAATATTAGACATTAATGATGAAACTTTATTCAAAAAATGTTTTGAATGTATAAAGAAAAATGTGATTGTTAATAGTGACAAAAGTAAATATGAAAATATAAAACCAAAAAATGTGACATCAACATTCTCAATTGAAGAAATTATAAATAAAATTAAAACAAACGCAAATAATACATCAAAAGAAATAATAACTATAATGGATAATAATGAAGATGATATAGTGGGAAAAGCAAAAGTTTTATACACGGATTTGACAAAATTTTCTGAAATAAAAGATAGCGATTTGAAGAAACTAGAAGGCTACTTTGAGAAAATCATATTTTTGGGGGATTGTGAAAAACTAATAACCGATATATTCTTTTATTTATTGGAAAAACACATAGACTATGCAAAAAGATGCTTAATTTATATGAAAAATGAACAAATGAAAAATGAAAACAATGGGATTATTACATATTATTATAATTTAATTATACATCAATTAAGTAAAGATAAATACAAAGAGCAGTTGTATTATATTTGTAAAAATGAATCTTTGATATATAATATAGCAATAAAAGAGAATTCATTGCTGTGTTCAATATTTGAACAATCATATATAACAAAAGATTTTGAAATGGCTAATGATGTTTTTAATAAAATTAGTAATAAACAATTAAAATTAAGTGTATTAGAAAAGGCTATATGTGAAAACTTATTTGAAATTTTTAGTGAAGATGAAAAAAAATATTTATTTGAATGGATTGAACTAATACAAATTAAATTAAGAAGAAACATTGTGATAGGTTGTTTAATTAATTCAAATATGTATGAGCAATCTGACAAGAAGAGTATTGCTATAGAAACAATAAATCAAATAATTCCATGGGCAAAAAATTCAAAAGGACATATTATTATAGCTTTAATAGAGTTAATATATTATATTTCAAGTTTTGATTTTAAACTTGCAATGCAATATATAAATGAGCTAAAAATTAATAAATCCTTTATGTTTCATTTGTCTAGAGACTCTAGATTCAAGAATACATCACTTTTAGATAATTTTATTAATGAAGATGATGAGTCTTTATAATTTACCTTTAGTATTTGTAAAAAATAATGCAAAAGATATTGTTATATTTACTCTACATAAACAATGTGGAAAAATTTAGAAAATTATATAATAAAGTTTTAAAAAATACTTGCAATGTTTAAGATTAAAGATAAGTAAGACAAAATAAACAATAAAATTAAAAAGTTAGAAGATAGTTAGAAGATAGTGAGTATAATAAAGAAAAAATAATAAAAAATAAATATTATAATATTCGGAGGGAGAGAGGTAGATGTTACAAGACATAATAAATAAGATTAATGAAAAATTCCTAAAAGAAGCACAAAATTCTCCACAGCTATTAGAAGACATGGCAGCTATGGAAAAATATATGGCAGAAAATTATTCAGAGAGAGTTTTAATAGAACTACTACAAAATGCAGATGATGCAAAGTCTAAATCAGTAAAACTGATATTGCATAACAATCTTATGTTTTTTGCTAATAATGGTAGATTATTTAATGAAGCTGATGTATTAGCTATTAGTAGATCTGGACATAGTTTTAAAAAAAGAGGAAAAGATATAGGTTATAGAGGAATTGGATTTAAAAGTACAACAAGTATTACTGATGAAATATTAATATACTCTAATAATACATATTTCTCATTTTCAAAGGAAAAATGTTCAAAAAAATTAGGGATAGATAAAACAAAAATTCCCACAATTAGAATACCATTTAATATAAAGGAACAAGATATAGAAATAAATATAAGAAATACTGTAGAAAGTTTAACTAAAGAAGGGTTTTCAACAATATTTATTTTTGAAAATACAAAAACGGATAAAATTATAAATGAACTTTTAGATTTTTCAACATCATATTTAATCTTTCTGGAAAACATTAATCAATTTGTAATTGATACAGATGAAATAAAATCAGAATATGTAGTACAAAGAACATATGTAAAAAAGAATAAAAATATTGTAATTTATCACGATGATGCAACAGAAGAATGGTTTATAGTAAGAGGAGAAAATTCAACTGCATTAGCATTCAAAAAAGAAAATGGCAAAATTATTAGTTGCGACAAAGAAGAAGCAGTTTTTCATTGTTATTTACCAACAATGGATTATTCTCCTTATTTATTTAAAATAAATGGAAATTTTTCAACCGATCCTTCTAGAAAACATATAAAAGATGATGAAATAAGTAATCAAGTTTTGACAGAATCTTGTGATTTACTATTTAAATATATACAAAACATATTTGATAAAGGAAGTAATAATATAAATCAAGATATATTAAATGTAATAAAACTAACAAACTTTTCAAAGTATTCTATAATGTTTGATAAAATGTTTAAAGAAAAAATAAAGAATATGAAGATAAAAACTAATACTGGATTAGTTGATATAAAAGATTACAAAGTTTTTGATGACAGTTTTGAAAATTCTGACTTGATTTATATTAGAAATAATTCTTATCATATTATGCAATTATCAGTGAACAAAGAAGTGTATAAAGAAATAAATAATTTGGAAGAATTTTTTAGAAAGTATTCAGAAACAGAATTTGAATTAAAAGATTTTATAGAAATGCTTGAAGAATATAACTTTGTTCTGCAATGTAATATATCTACATTATCACAGATATATATTACATTAATAAAAAAAGCAAGAATAGAAATATTATTGAACAACAAAGAAGTGGACTTAAATAGGTGCTATATAAAAATAAGAAATGATGTCAAAAAGATTTCTGAAATAACTGAATATACGGAATTAGATTCTGAATTAAAAACTTGTCTAGAAGAACGTCTCTCTGAATTAGAGTTAAACTGGTTTTTGGATTACTGCGAAATAGCAAATAATAAGGAAAATAATAAGGAAAATAATAAGGAAAATACTACCCAAAAAACAGTAATCAAAACCAATAATAAAACGATTGAAACAGGCATAATTATTTCAAAATGGAGAAGCGCAGAAAAACAATGCGTAGAAATAGAAGAACATCTAGGAAATAAAGCAATTGATGTTAGCATTAGGAACTTAGGATATGACGTGGAAAGTACCACGCCTGCGGGTGAAAAAAGATATATAGAAGTAAAATTCTTAAAAAATTATGGTGATTCTTTTTCTATGACTAATAATGAATATACTTCAGCGCATCAGTTAGGTAATGAATATTATTTGTGCCTAATTTCTAATATAAATGATCAGTTAAAAGCTATATATATACAAAATCCTTTAAAAAATATTCACTTTGAAAAAAGAATAAGGCAATGGGAATGGTTTTGTGAAGAATATACTGGAGAAGAAATATCATTGAAAATACAATAAATTTATTGAAAAATATATTTAATAAATAAAAATAAACACAAAAAAATATTGAGAAAATTACAATTTGACAAAAATTAAATATGATATTATAATGTTACAAAAAAATGCCTTAAAGCACAAAGCATCCCCTTTTATTTTCAGGAGAATCACATATAGTGGTTCTCTTTTAGTATGAAATAAATTTATATATAGAATATAAAGCAAATTGTAGTACAATTTATTCTTTTATGTTATACTTATTTAGCAACTATTTATAAGTGAAAGTAGGATAGAATTATGAAATTGAAGAATTTTCAATAAATGAATTGATTTTTTGTTAAAGTTATTAAAAATAGATGAAAGACCAAATTTAATTATAGGAAAATACAAGAAATTTTATTATAATTAAAAAAAATTAATAAATGGCATTTACCAAAAGGTAAGTGCTTTTTGGTTAAGATAAAATTTTTAAGTATGTAATTTCTACTAAAAATAATAGTTCTATTATTGAATATATTATTCTATAATTTATGTAAAACTATTTGTTTTTATGTAAATTTGTGCTATAATGTTTACAGGAATGGGGTGTTTTAATGAATAAAGCCATAAATATTTATCAAACATTGAACGAAAGAGAAAAATATATTTTAAAACAACTTGAGGTCAATGAAAAGGATTTAAAGCAGGAGAATGCAAGCAATGTAATTGGGGTAATGAAAAATATGACAAATAGAATATCAGAATTACCTTTAACAAGAGAACAGGTATTTTCTGCAATAATAGAAGTTAATAAATTTCATGATTTCTATTTTAAGGGAATTGATATTATTATAACTGATGATGATTATCCAGATAAAAAAATGAATATATATAAAAAACTTTCTGATGAAACAAAAAATACTTTAAAAATACTTGATATTAATTTAGAAGATAGAGAAATAACTGCAAAAGAATATTATAAAATTTCAAATATTTTAATAAATAAGATGCTTATAAAATATGGAACTGGAATAAAAAAACAAGAATGTATTGATTTAACATTAAAGATTATTTTCTTATTTCTTTGTAATAAAATAAGTGATGAAGAATAAAGGCGATTAATCTATATTTTCTTAATAAAGAATAATTTATATAAAAAAATTTTTAGCATTTGCCTAAAATGGTAAATGCTTTTTTAGTTAGAAGTAAGAGAGCGAAAAATTTATAAAAGAAATTTTTAAAAATATTTTTTCTAATTTAGTTAAGCTAAAGAAAATAATAGGAAAAGTTGAAAAAAAGAAAAAAAGAAAAATACTTTAATAATCTATGTTATTATGATATAATTTATAGAGATAGGAGAAAAGTCAAATGATATTAAAAATAAAAAATATTAAAACTGGTAGAGCTTCAAAAGGTGTACCAATAGAAGATGTTATATATAGACAAGACGAAATAGAATTTGAGTTTGGAAATCAAGATGAAGACGATTTTGAAACTGTAACTTATGGAGATTTTTTATATTTTGGGGAAGATTTTGAAGTATTACTTGAAGAAAATGGTAAAATTATAGAAAAAATTTGAAGTGAACAATGAAGATTAAAAAATCGAAATAATAAACATTTACCTAAAATGGTAGATGTTTTTTTATTGGAGGTGAAAAATTGGAGGACCTAACATTAAAAGAAATATTAAGAAGTAAAGAAGAAAGAAGAATTTTAACAGGTAAAATAAGTGGAATTGAAGATGAATATTATAAATTAAAAGGAGAGACTATCCCTTGTGCTATTGTATGGTATAACAATATAAAAATACTAATTCCCTCTACTCATTTAGGAATAAAAAAAGTAAATAAATCAGTAATTAGAGGAATGCTAGGGGCTGAAATAGATTTTATAGTTATTGAATATGATAAAACAAGTAATATAGCAATAGCAAGTAGAAAAGATGCTATGGAACTAAGGTCTAGGATAGAGTTACCTAAGTTAAAAGTAAATGATGTTGTAAAAGTAAGAATATTAGCAGTTGGTGCGAAACATATAATTGCTGATTTATATGGAAAAGAAGTAATTATCAAGGCAAATAATTTACAACATACTTATATAGTAAATTGTAAAGACTATTATTCGGCAGGTCAAAATTTAAAAGTCAGAATTAAGAATATAGATATTGAAAATAATGTATTTGAATTATCAGCTAAAGATTTTACGGAAAATCCTTTTAAAAATATAAGAAAGTACATTGTTGAAAAAGGAGAATATACAGGCAAGGTAATAGCTTTTCCAAAGCAAAATAGTGGGATAATTGTACAGCTTGATAATTCACAAGTTAGCGTTCTTACAAGAGTGCCACCTAGATTTAATAGTTATCCACATTTTAAGGATAATGTGTTAATAAAAATCACAGAAATAAAAGAAGATAAGAAGTTAATTTATGGTTATCTTATGCGAATAATTTAATAGAAGAAGGTGATTAAAATAAAAGAAAAAGATGAAAAAATTATTAATTTTTTACAGGATTTTGGTTCGGCTAGAATAGACCAGTTGCAAAGGTTATTTGATGAATATAACAATAATTTTAGAAGTATTTTATCAAATATGATAAGTAGAAAAGGAAATATATTTGTGCATAATACACAAAAAATAGATGATAATATGTTAGTAGCACTTGATATTTTATGCAGATATAAAGGGAGATTCGTAACATTTCATAAAAACAATTTTCCTATATATATCACATTTTTAACAAAAGATCATTTACTATATCATATAATTGTAGCAGATGAGGAAAACAAAAAAGGAATCATAAAATTAATTAATTCTCCCCTATGCCTCCCTAAAGCAGATAGACTTATTTTAGCGTTTCCTGATAGGGAAGATGTAGATAAAATAACTACTAATATACCGTTTTTATATTGTACCTATCCGGACTTAGATGTAGTCAATGATGAAATCACAGAGGATGATGAAATTTATTGATTTTTAGACCTTTTTATGTTATAAATAGTGTAGTATATAAATGGCTTCATATATTTATATATTACTAAATCTTTTAGCAGATGCAGCAATGTATCTGCTTTTTTTATCAAAAAAAATCATAAATTCTATAAAAGAAAATTTATGATTTTTTATATTTACTTGTTATATTATTTTTTTATTTAATAATCTTTCTAAAATTGGTTTTACATCTTCTTGAATTACTGGTTTTTCAAGGTAATCATCAAAGCCTATTTCATTTATAAAATGATGTCTAGCATGTTTAGTAATAGTATGAATAACAACAGGAATATTAAAACCTTCTATTTCTTTTAATTTAGCTAGGCATTCCGGACCAGTTCCATCTGGATATATATTATTGCTAAATATTATATCATACTTTTCTCTATTCTTTATTCTTTTTATAACATCTTCACTAGTTAATGCAATAGTAACATCAAATCCTAAACTTTCAAGTGCAAGTTTGGTTTGCATGTATGATGGTTTAAAATAGTCACCAATTAATGCTTTTTTTCCTTTATATATTGGGGTATATTGGGGCTTTTTTAGTGCTTTTAATATTTTATCTTTATCTGTTTTTTCATTCATTCCAATTATAATGTTTAAATTTTCACATTTCTCTTTATAAAACTCACATTTTTTGGTTATTTCTTTAATTTTATCATTTTTTTTGGATATATTAAAAGCATATTCTTTATTTTTTTCTATCATAAGACAAATTATTATTGCTATAATAAATATTAATATAAAGATAACACAATATAAATACATTCAAACACCTCCATTCTAATATAATTTTAATTTATAGGTATTACCTCGATTTTTTTGTTATTATATCTAATATAATATAGATGTCAACTATATTCTTGTGCTTAAATTAGAGTTGGTAACTATTTCATTTTTTATTTAGATTTTAATATACTATCATTGAGGTGAGCTAATGGCAAATTTAGACAATAGTATAATTATAGGTCGTAATGTTAAGGAAATTAGAAAAAATCTTAACCTAACACAAGAAGAGTTTGCAGAAAAGTTAGATATTAATGCACAGTTTTTATCACAAGTAGAAACAGGAAAAGCTGGTATTAGCATTGATAGTGCTATTAATATTTGTAATACTGCAAATTGTTCTTCAAATAAGCTATTTAAAGACCTAATTAAATCTCCTGATATTATCGACAGGTACGAATTGTTATCTGATAGAGATAAATCTGTTATAAATAAAATGATTAGTGTTTTATTAGGTACAAAATAAAAATCTTTATAAAGCTAGCACATAGTGTTAGCTTTTTTTATTTTTTTCTTACTTAACTCATAATTATTCTAAAAAAGTATAAAATAATAAAAAGGTCGAGGCTCTCTCGAGATGATAGCAAAAAAATATAATAAAATCAATAATATTATTGAATAAGGGAATATAAAAAATGAAAAAATATGAAAACATAAAAAGTAATGTTATTGGTAATTTAATAAAAGAATATAGAGAAAAGCGCAATCTTGAAAAGATTGATGTTAGCAGAATGTTGCAATTACATGCTGTTTATCTAGATTCAACAGAATTAAAAAGAATTGAAGATGGAAAGCAGATTGTTAAAGATTTTGAATTAATTGGACTTTGTAAAGTATTAAATATAAATTATAATGATTTAAAAAATACTATAGAATAAATTTAAAGGATAGCAATTAAGCTATCTTTTTTAGTATTTATAAAAATCATAATATTATTAAGGACAAGTTGTATGTTTTGGGTTAAAACAATACGGTTTATTATTAATAATAAACGCTTTGTATCATTTTGAAAAATTTTCATGTACACACATTATGTTGACAAAAAACACTGATAATGGTATAATTTAGGCATTACCTATTGAGGTAAGTTTGATTAGCATAAAATATTTTTTGTGCTAATTATAAAAAGTAAAAAGGCAAGTTCAGTTTATTACTGTTAAGGAGGAATGTTATGAAAAAGGTTGGAATTGAAATTGTACAAACTGGAATGGGAAAAAATATAGGACAAGATTATGCTATTTCAACAAATAACCTTGCAGTAGTATTGGATGGATGTGGTTCTGGTGAGCATTCAGAAGTAGGAGCTCACAAGATGGGCGAGGCACTTCGGAAGAAATCAAGGAGAATCAATGAGGGAAACTTTGAAGATATAGCTTATACTTCATTTTATGAAATTGTCATGGAAGATGATAGTGAAGACAGAATTATTGCAGAATTGCAATTTACTTTAATTGCCTGTTTAGAGACAAAAAGCGAGTATATTGTCTATTCAGCAGGTGATGGCTTCATTATCACAGTTGACAATTCAAATGTGATTAAGTACATTCAACTGGATAATGATGTGAATGTTGCAAATGGAGAAGCACCAAAATATTTAGCATATAATTATATTCCAAATAGGCAACGATACAGTACAAAGGTAATATTTGGTAAAAAATATTTTTCAAAAACTCAATATAAACATGTATATGTTGCTAGTGATGGATTAAGATTTGTGCTTGGTGATAAGTTTCCTTCTAAGGATAGGGATTTGTTTAAAAAAGCTTTGGTAGAAAGAAACCAAAGGGAAATTGAAACAATTCTTAGAAGAAACAAAGAATTAATACTAGATGACATTTCTATTGCCTCTTAATTTACTTCAAACACGTAGTACAATAATCAATGTACTACGTGTTTTTTTGTAAGTAAGTTTGACTAAGCAAGGATATTTAGCAAATTAAAAGGTTACATAATAATTGACAGAATAGGAGAAAACTGGTATAATATTATTGCATATTGTTAATTAATGGGAGGAGAATATGAAAGAATTTTTTTCAAAAATAAAAGATGGATTTAAAAATGTTTTAAATAATATAAAGAAAACATTTAATAATATAAAAAATAAATTTATTAATATTTTTTTTCGTCGTAAAGAAAATAAAGAACCAAAAACAGTAAGTGAAACAACAGCTTTCTCTAAAAATAATGAAGATTTATCTAGTGAAACTCAGAATATTAACAGTTTGCATAACGAAAAGAGTAAAACATATGGTATTAATAATAAAACGCCAAGAACATCATTAAGAACAAATGGGGACGAAACGATAATGATACCAACAATACAAAGAAATGTAAGCCCTAATACACAAAATGCAAAAGTTTTAAAAGAAGTGATACCGCCAATTCCTGTTACTTCAACAATAAAGAATAAACCAAAGGATATAATGATTTCTAACACAGAAAATCAAATTAAAAAAAATATTCAACCTATTTATAACGAAGAGAAAATATTTAGCATAGATATAGATGAAGAGAGAGGTGTGGTAGAATTTGAGACTGTAAATGGAAAAAAATATCAACGAAATATAGAAGATATTATGGATGAAAAAAAAGATATTTATGCCAAGTTTCAAATAAATAAAAAATGTCGTAATTTTACCAGAAATATAATACAAGCTATAAGGTTAAGAAGAAAACTTAATCCAGTTGTTATTAGTGCGCTATATAATGATGAAGAAATGAATAAATACATAGAATGTGTAAATAATATGGAAGGATTATGGTTTAATTTGAAACATAATCTTGTAAATTCAAAACTAAAAGGAAAGAATGCAAGATTAATGAAAAGAGCAGGAAAAACAGAAGAAAAAATAGGTGGGGAAGTATATAGAAAAAAAGGTTTAATAGAAAAAATATTGGATAAAATAAGAAGAAAAGAAAATCCTGAGAGAATAAGTAAGGATATAGACGATTTAGAAGAAAATAATGTAGGAATTGAAAATAGTATAGAAGAAAACATACAAGAAGAAAACAAGGAGGATGACATGAAAAGAAAAGATAACTATGAATTTATTAGAAGGTATCAATTATATGCTAATTTAGCTAGAAAATTGTTCAATTTAAGACCGTTGAAAACATTAAATGAAATAAGTAAAAGTGATATTGATCGAGAATTGTATGAATTATCTTCTGAAAATCCTGTTATAAGGGCAGTTGCAACATTAAATGTAGGTAAAGAATTATCTAAAACGAACATTGTTGAGGCAATAAAATACCTAAATGATGCAGAAAAACAATTCACAAATAAAAATTTATTTGCAGAATCAGAAAAAGTATTTGACTATTTAGAAGAAACATTACTTAGCTTAAGAAATTTATATTTAAGACAAAAAGACTATTCAAGTGCAGGAAGTATTAATAAAAGATATATGAGTATATTAGAAAAGGAAAGAATAGAAAGATTAAATCCTTTGATGTTACAATCTAGAAAAAATGGAAATACTATAGAAGAAATAGACTATTGGATGATATATAGAAGAAAAGTTGTTAATGGACAACGAGGAGAATTATATATTTTAAGTATGGTTGGAAAAGAGTTTGAAGCAGAGGATTTGTATAGACAAATGTTAGATGATTCAGGAATTGTATTAAGTCCAGAAGAATATGAATTAAGTAAAAAGAATAATTATATAAAAGATGGAAAATATGTAAAGATTAGAAAAGGTAATGCAATAACTTATTCTATAATTGGAGATGAAGCTTTATTAGCAAAGAAATCACAGATAAAAACAGAAAGACAGCAAGTTGCTAACAGGGCAAGACCGAAAGCAACTACGATGCAGAGAAAAAGAGTAGTTACTAGTCCAAAAATAAGAAAACCAAAAACAGATAAATCTCAGATAAATGATGTCAAAAGCTTCTTCGAGCCAATAACAAACAAAATACATAATATTGGAAGAGGAAAAAGTGCTATTAGAAAAGAAAGTGGAAGAAGTAATACGAAACCAAAAATATTAGAAGAACTAACAGGAGTTGGGGAAGATTTAAAAGCAGGAGCTATACAACAAAAAAATGAACCAATAAGAGAGGTAACGGATAGTCAAAAAGAAGCTACAGTAGAGAATATTACACCCGTAGGTTATCCAAGAATAGAAGCAGAAGGAAAAGCAGCAGAGGAACAAGCAAGAATAGAGGCAGAGAGAAAAGCAGCAGAGGAACAAGCAAGAAAAGAGGCAGAGAGAAAAGCAGCAGAGGAACAAGCAAGAATAGAGGCAGAAAGAAAAGCAGCAGAGGAACGAGCAAGAATAGAGGCAGAAAGAAAAGCAGCAGAGGAACGAGCAAGAATAGAGGCAGAAAGAAAAGCAGCAGAGGAACGAGCAAGGATAGAAGCAGAAAGAAAAGCTCAAATAGAAGAATTTAATAAAAGGTATCATAGTTACAGTGTTTTAGCAAAAGGACTTGTTGGAGGAAAAGCAAAAAAATCTCTTGAAGAAGTGAATAGGAGTGTTATACATAAGGATATATATGATATGACATCAGATGATGAATTAGTTAAAGGATTAGCAACATATAAAACAGGACATAGATTGTCTACTATTCCAGGTAAGGAAAAAGAGGCAGAAAGATTATTAAAATCAGCTATTACAATTCTAAGAAAAAACGAAGTTTTATCAAGAGGCGAAGATACTATTTCTATACTTGAAGATAATTTTATAGATTTGGGAGAATTATATGTAGAAAATGGAGAATTTGATAAAGCAGAGAAGATATATGAAGAGTATATGCAAGCAGTAAGAAGAGAAAAATTAGAACGATATGATCCAAAAATTAAAGAAGCTAGAGCGAATGGAAAAGTTATCGATGAAATAGATTGTTGGATGGAATATAGAGCTAAATTAACAAAAGGCAGAAAGTCAATGATAAGATTACTTTCAAAATCTGGTGATAAAAAAAGTGCGGAAACACTTTATAAGAAACTATTAGAAGATTGTAAAATTTCGTTAACACCTGAAGAATATCAATTAAGTGTATCATCAAATTGTATAGAAGATGGAACATATATGAGAATAACACCAGAAAGAACATATGCAGAGCCTATTTTGGGTAACGAAACACTTTTGTTAAGGAAAAAATTAATGGGAGAAAAAGCTTTATCTGAAAGATAAAAATAAAATCATAAGTAAAACCAATAAGCTTAACATAACTGATTATATTATGTTGACAAAGATGGAAAAGTTTGGTATAATATATTTGTCAAGAGTTCGTTGACAACCTGTTTTAAAAGATTCATGCATAAAGATCAAGAAAGAGATTTTGAGAGGAGTCTCACAATGGCTAAGCAAGACGAGAACATGTTCGGCAGTGCAGCGTGGAATTCTTTTAACGATGACTACGATGCTGTGGGGATTGAAGAGAATTTTGGGCCGGAACTGGAGTCCGACAATATCGAAACGGTCAATACTCCAGTAAATGAGCTCAAGAGTTCTTCACAAACATTGCTTCGACTTGACATTGACAAGTCCGGTTCGATGGGTGGTTTCACTAGAGCAATGGAACAAGCACTTGAACTGGTAAAGGAGTCAATTGTCACTTCGGAAGAGGTGAACCGAATTCAGATTTCCAAGACTTTGTTTGCCGATACTGTAGAGCCTGGAGGCTATACAGATGTCGAAAAGTTTGACACAAGCTATTCAGCTGTTTCAGGCTGCACGAAGCTTTTTGACAGCATTATCGATAGCGAGCGTCGAATTAAGCAGTATAGGGATGACCTTATGCAAAAGGGCGTTTCTGTACAAGCTGTCTTGTGCATCCTTTCTGATGGACTTGATAACGATTCAGTAGCTAGTCTTGAAGAAACGAAGCAATCTGTAAAGAACATGCAGGATGATGATGTTACAGTTTGCTTTATCGCATTTGGCAGTAATCAATGCGAGAACTTGGCTCACCAGTTGGGGATTGTTAATGTGGTCAGAACAGATGCAACCATTCATGATTTGCATAAGATTATGAAGTTTGTGTCTATCGGAACTATTAAGAAATCCCAAGGGAATGATAAGTAAGAACAACAACTAGACATGAATCTTTTAAACAGGGGATAGAGTGGAGATATTTCTCCACTCTATCTTTTTTAAAAAATAATAATCTAAATACTATATATTGCTTAATATACAAAGAAAATACGAAATTGTTGACATAATTAAAATAATAATATATAATAGTGGTAGCAAATGTAAATAGCATTTGAGTAGAACATTGAAAATAGATATATAGTACAGTTTGAAAGGAGTTTATAATGAAAAAACTTCGGGATACAGTTATTTATACTAAAGATATTAGTCAGCAACAATTAAGAGAATTTAAGGAGCAATATGAGAGAATTCCTAGAAATTGGATACGAAGATTTCAAAAGGATAACTGGCAAATAGTTTTTACAACTGATATTTCGATTAGTGGAACTTATGATCCAAATACGCTAATTTTTTCAGATCCAAATGAAAAAAGAATATGGATTAATATTAAAATAGCACCTTTTACAAAAGGGATAGTATATATTGGGTTTATTTGGTATATCAAAATTGAATATGGAAACCCAGTGGAAAATGATTTCTTCAAAAAGGTTTGTAGAAATGAAGAAAAGCTATTATCAAGTATTTTATTAACAAGAATTTCCGAAATAAATTTGGAAAAGATTTTTGAATTATTGTTTATTAGAATGCTTGAAAATCCTCATGATAATAGATATGCATATTCCAAAGCCTGTGCATATGTAAAAAGTTGGTTAAATGAGGATATTTTTAAAGTAAGAACATCTATTTTGCCAAATTATTTACAGATTGGAACAGATGTAACTGAAAAGCAAGTTTTTGAAATAATAAAAGCCTGGGAAATAATTCCTATTGGCTTAAGAAAGCGTTTTGTAAGCGATGGTTGGAAAGTTGTTTTAACTAATTCAAGAGAATGGAGAAATGATGAACAAGGAAAAAGTTTTGTGGGTTATCTAATTAGTGATGTCCAGCAAATAGTGGTTAAGGCATCTAAAGATAATTTGGACATGATATTATTCCATGAATTTGGGCATTATATGCATATGCTTAATATTACGTCTAAACTTGTTATAGAGTTTTATGGAGCATATAAAAAAGAAAAAAATATATACTATAATCAAACTAAAGATGATTATGGAATATCAAGTGTAGAGGAATATTTTGCCCAAGTTTTTGCGTATTATTTGAAAAGTCCAGATGAAATTAGATTTAGTATAAGTAGAAGTTTTAATATTGTGGACGCAATAGCAAAAAAATATAAATAGTACTGTATATTTATGAAAGAACAAAGTAGAGGTTTTTAATTAATTTCCTCTACTTTGTTTTTTTATTAATAAAAGCAATATATTTACATAATATTGACTATTTTGGAAATTTATGTTAAAATATAAACGTATCTTTATAGATATAAGTACATTGAAAATGATAGTTTACTCTATCGTCATATTACGAAACCAGTACATTGTGTTATAGCTACGATTAGTCAAACATTTAACAACAGTTGTTAGGGGGGTATTTAAAATGAACAATTTTAGATTCTCAAGCACCAACCAACTCAATGAAAGGTTAAGGCAACTTAATTCTCATCTTGGAGGAGAGGGAACGGTATATGATGACCATCATCATCTTGCTATAAAAATCTTCAACGCGAATGAAGTGAATTTAGCAAGAAAGTATAAAAAAATAAGACGGCTTATTAGCCAATTCCGGAATGTTAATTTTGGAGAAGTAATTGCTCCAATCAAAGAAGTAAGTGTAAATGACCATTTTGTTGGTTATACTATGCGATATGTTCAGAATGCAAAAGATTTGGACTATATTGCAGAAAAATCATTTTTAAACAAAATGGACCTTAAAAAGAGTCTGCAGATTATGATAAAAGTTGCGCAAGCTGTAGAGAAGATTCATAATCTTGGCTTAATTATAGGTGATTTTCATCCTGGACAAGTTTTGGTTGTGGATGAAGATATTTACTTCGTTGATACAGATTCTTGGGGTTGGAATGGCTCAGATGAGCTATTGGCCGCTGACAGAAAGTGTCTTCCCTATTATGTTGATCCAATAGCAAGAGATTTTTCTTGTAGAGATGTAACTGTTAAATCTTATTCGCAGGCTAATGATTATTATTCTTTGGCTGTTATTGCATTTAAGGTACTAACAGGTGAGCATCCTTTTGGTGGAGTTTATCAGGTCGACAAGAAAATGCCTACTGAACTGAGAGCCAGAAATCAACTTTCAGTTCTTGGAGACCATGATATTAAACTAATGAAGGGGAAGACCTGGGACATTTGGATGTCTGACGAGCTTAAAGAGGCTTTTCTTGATATTTTTGAGAGAAGAAAAAGGTACAATATTGGACCTATCCTTTTTAAGCAATTGATGAGTTTGCAGTATTGCAAACGCCATCAAGGTTACTATGATGGTTCATATAATAGATGTCCCAAGTGTAGCAAGTATCTACAAGCTACTAGAACGGTTACCAAAAAAGATCGAGCTTTTTCTGGAGAGATATTTATTCCCTGTCAAAATGTTCAACAACTTTATGACTACAGGACTTACCTTAATAATGTAGGTGAAGTTGTTCGCGTAAATGACAGAGGAGAAGAAGTACGGAAGAGCGTTAAAGGTTTTGGAAAAAGGGACACAAATTTTTTGGACGATGAAAGATATATGCTTAAGATTAAGCCTCTATCTTTGTTCAAAAAGGCAACTCTTTTCAATAATAACGAGTGTAATCTATACCTTTATAAAGATGAAACACAGATTTATAAGGGATATGTCGAGAATGGAGCAACTATTAAGATTGCCGAAAACTCGATATATTATGTAGAGGAATCTACACACACTCTTAAAAGGCTAACCATTCATAATGGTAATGTCGAGGAATGCCAAGTTGCCCAAAAGCCAACAGCTTTTGAATATAATGTTGGTCCCAACTTAAATTATGCTATAATCTCTCCTCAACAAAATGGCATTGAGATAGACATTGGTGGTAAAATCACATTACTACCTAAGCAAATGCCAATCATAATGAAGTATGATGCTGTTTCCAATATGTGGATTTGGGTTGCAAAGTTGCATAACTCCCAATACAATACAATTGTATTTAGGAGAGGGAAGATTGTTTCCCAAACAAAGGACATCGACTATAGCAACACGAATTTACAAGGAAGTGTGTTTTATCGTGCTACATTATGCTTACCGGCAAAAGGAAAGATGATTTCTGTAATGCCGTATGTGGCCAATATGCCTATTTCCAATGTTGTTACAGAGACCCCACTTATAGATGTTATTACCATTAATTCATCTTTTGAAGTGGTTTATATAAATGAAAATCGTAGCGAACTGTATGTACTGGCTAGAGACGGCAGTGTCTTTAGGTTTGTGATGTGAAAGGAAGGTGGTGTCAACTGACACCACCTTCTTATTAAAGAAAGTGTACATAAAGTTGAAAAAATAGAAAGAATATGATATAATACTTAATGTAAGGATTCTGAATGTAAAGAGGAGGACGGACTAATGTGGGTAATAGGAATAGCCATATTGATGTCTTTGTTTATCGTTTGGATATTCTTTCGGATTTTTTGGAACATTTCTAAACCGATTTTTTCATACTTGTATCAAAGTATAATAAATCGTATTAGAAGTTTTGGAATTACGGAAGAAGCAGCAAAAGCGATTTTTTCAGGAATAATTATTTTTTTAATAATTATTTTGTTATCGCTAAACTGAAAATCCGAGAATGTAGGTCCTAAAGTAGTTTTGTATAATTATACGAAACTACTTTTATTTTAGAGTTTTTTATAAACGATTTGATAATTCCAAAATATCTTTATTATGATTATCTATGTACCTTCTAGTCATCTTAGTACTAGCATGCCCTAATTGAGAGGCAATTTGTATCTCACTATATCCAGCTTTATAATATGCAAGAGAACTATAAAAATGTCTAAGTAAGTGTGGGTGTAAATCTTTTATTTTTATATCTTCATTATATTTGGTTAATATTCTATTTATTACATTTCTTGATAATGGTTTATCCTTATAATATTTACTTTTCTTACCTACAAATAGGTATGGGTTATCCTGATTAGTTTGCAATCTTTCTTCTAAATAATCCTTAATAGCTCTATACATTTTATCATTTACAGTTACTTCACGATATTTTTCTCCCTTTCCTATAATAGCAATAAATCTTTTCTCCAAATGAATATGAGCAAGTTTAATATTTACAATTTCACTTGCACGAAGTCCTCCATAGGTTGCAATTGTTAAAATACAATTATCTCTTTTATTTTCTACCGTTTTATGTATTAGCTTTTTAATTTCTTTTTCATCAGGTACATCGTCTTTTACAAATATAGGGGCTATTTTTATATAATCTCTTTTATCTATTAATATATCACTTTGTATTCCTTTATCTACTAGATATTCGTTGAATTTTTTTAAAGCATTTAATTTTCTATTTATTGAAGTGGGTTTTCGATTTTCATTATATTGTAAATAAGATTTATAACTTTGTATATCTGAACCTGTTAATTTTACTAAATCTTCACCATAACTATCTTTGTAATAGTTTATATATTGTTTTACATCTGATAAATAAGAATTGTAAGTGTTTTCACTTAATTTGTTTTCTATCATATATTTTTTAAAATTTTCTAACATAAAATCTTCTGACATATTTACACCTCCTGTCAATTATGTTACATATAAATATTAGGCTTTTAGTCAATTATGTTACATATATTTCTTTATTTCTATTATTATTTTAGGTTATATGTAACATAAGTATCATTATGTTACAAAAAAATATTTGTAACTTTTTGCTCTATATATGAAATATAGAGCATTAATATTAGTTAGTTTTTTGTTTATCCTTTTTTTTAATAGAAAAATTAGAAACTATTAAATCTATTCCGTCTGTAACACCATCTTCATATGTTAACTTATTTTCTATATAAAAGTATGTATATAAAAGATCTTTTTGATTTTCTAATAATTCTTCAAGCTTCTCTCTAGTATGAGGATGTATTCTTTTATCCATAAGAGAAATAATTTCTTTTTCTACATCACCTATTTGATGACTTATTTTGGTTATTTCTTTATTATTAAAATTCATCAATCCCTCATATTCCTTTTTATCATATAAGATATGTAGAAGGTTATAAAGCTCTTGGGGATAATTTTCCATATTAATCACTCCTTTCTATAATAATTTTATAAAATCATTTTCCTTAATGGAATGTTGAAGTAATGAAAATTTTTGTAGCTTATATTAGTTGATACTGTAAGAACAAAAAGAAATTTTATGTAAAAATTTTGAAAAGCCCTATAAAAATTATTAGAAAAAGTTGAAATATCAATAAAAAAATTTTTTATTTTGTGTTTATTGAAATAAGTAAAAAAACTCTGTAAAATATAAGTGTGTAATAAGATTTATGTTATAGTTAAATACTAACTATAACTACCCATAAAAGAATAACTTTTATGGCATAACTACTAAAAATTATAGTTAGTAGTAGTATTTCTACATTTTTAACGATGTAGCATAAAATGGGTATTTAGCAGAACAACTATATAGATTATTTGTGATGCTCAAATATAAAAGAAAGTAATAATTCTAAAAGCCTATCCCCAACCCCCGCTTTTAGTTGTTACTTTCTCTTTTTTTACCCAAATTAAAGGAAAGGAGGATTTATCAAAAAAATCTTTTTTACACAAAAATAATGGAAGGAGATTTAGTTATTATGAAGAATGGATTTAGTTTTGAACTATATGAAACTATATTCACAAATTGTTTCTTACATAGTTCAAGGTATTCTAATGGCGATTTACAACTAAGTTTATTTGGTATTGATCCAGCCACAAATGAAACAGCACATTTTGCTGATATTTCACTTGAACAAAATAGCAAAGTGCTTGGAGAAGATGAAATTGTGGTTGACTGTAAGTTTAAACCTACCCTAATACCACAGTTATTAGAACTTGGTATTATCAAAAATCAAACAGGAATATGTGTTGTAAATAATAGCATATATCCAATTTACACTATTGATACTAGTAAAGTACAAAAAAACTACTGTTATGCAGAAGAATTAATTGCTGCATAGAAGATGAAAGGAATGAAGTATTATGGAACAGACAAGGTATGTAAATTTACCAGTAATTCGGAAGAATCCAACATGGAGAACAAGTACCAACTTCAAATGGAGGAAAAAGAGCAAAAGAATTAGGACATTTTATAGCAAAAGTACAAGACCAATATATGCAAGGATATTTGCAAAAGTTTGACCAAATGTATAAAGGAAAAACAAGTATAGAAATTGAGTTTATTACAGAAGAACCTTTTTCTGCAAAATATTCAAGGTCAAACCAGTCAGGACAAGTATGTTATTGTATGTTTGGAACTGATGAAGCAAATCAAAAGACAAAAGACGGTTGGCAAAAAATAAAATGTTTAGGTATTAACTGTCAGTATAGACAGAAAAAACAAGTTGGACCACCTGACTGTAAAAAAATAGGTTGGCTTAAATTTCTTATACCTAAAATAGCAACAGATAGAATTTGGCTTATGAAGATTACTAGCCAACAAGCAGTAGATGCTCTAAATCAATATTTTTCTTTACAAAAAGAACAAGGAAATACTGTTAAAGGAAAATATATTTTATTTCTAAAACAAGTTGAAAACTCCAAAGATGGAAAGACATTCAATAACTATATAATCGATATTATAAAGAAAGAAGATTTTATTTCTAATACTACCCCACAAAATAAGGAAAATTCACAAGAACAATCCACAGCAAATGAACAAATTGTGAATAACAATGTAGAAAATAATACTAAAAAAACAACTGAAACACCAAAAGAAGGAACTAAAAAGAAAACTACAAGAAAAAATACTAAAAAAGTAACAAAAATTGAAGTATCAGAAAACCCTAATGTTGATAAATGCTACTATTTTACAAATCATCATACAGAGACATTTATGAAAGATGGCAAACCAAAAGAGTATTTTATTGGAGAATTTTACGATATGACAGATAAACCTGTTAATTTTATCGTTAAACCAGAATTAATTGATGGAATACTTGAATGTGATATTGGTTCAATATTTGAAACAGAAATACAAGAATTTAAAGGTAAAAAAATAATTACAGATATAAAATTCGTACAAAATAATGAAAAAAATAAAGCAGCATAAGAAAGAAATTCTTATACTACTACCGTTATTTACAAATGTCATTTGCATTAATTATTTATATAATATACAAAAAATAAAAATAAGTCAATGGTCAAAAAACAAAAATTTAATAGTAAAGGAGAATATACAATGTACAATAAATTCAAAAACAAAGAAAAGGTTTTTGTATATGGCCCTGGTGAAAAGAGTGGAAAGTTTTATAGAAATGTGCCAGCTTTTATTGTTGAAAGAGATCCATACTACCAAGATTATTTAGTTAGATTTAAAGATGGAAAAGAAGATTGGATACAACCACAACATTTACGAAAACCTTATGAACGAAAAATAAAAAACAAGAACATCAAAAATCAAAGAAAAAGGAGATAAGTTATGAAAATTAATTATATAAGAACAATTGGATTTAGGAAGTTTAAAGGAAAATTTGAAACTAAATTGTATGATACTACCTCTATTAGTGGAAAAAATCGTTCTGGAAAAAGCAATGTCCTTTTTGCTATTGTAAATACACTTTTAGGAACTAATCTGTCAGGAGATGAAAAAGCTTGCCTTATAAATAGAAAGGTTGATAGCTCATATGGAGAATTGCATTTCACGGATAATCAAGGAATTAATCATATATTAGTTCGTATAAAAAATAAAATTGATACAAAAAATAATTCTCTTATACTTGATGGGAAATCTGTAACTCAAAATGAATTGAGTAGCTTTTATAAAGATAAAAAATTATTTTTGTCTATAATTAACCCATTATATTTTTTATCTAAGAAACCTGCTGAACAAAAAGAAATGGTTGATAAATACTTGTCTGATATAAAACCTATGGAAATATTTAAAAATTTAAGTGATTTACAACAACAGACATTACTTAGTAAATATTTTAGAATATCTGTAAGAGAAATATTTGATAAGCTAGATGAAAGTGAACTTAAAAAACTTTATATTTCTAATAAATTACAAGAAATTACTAATAAAAGATTCGAGGAATTATCACAAAAAGAATTGTTTAGTAGTTTTAAAGATATAGTTTTAAAAGACACAAAGTATTACTATATGCTTTCTCAAAAAGAGCAAGAGGAATTTATAAATACTCATATATTAAATATCTTTATGGATATAGCATATAACAATTTAAATCAAGAAGAACAAAATCTATTAGAAGGCATCCCTCAAGATATACCAAAATATATAACAGACCTAAACCAAGACATAAAAAAAGCAGAAAGTTATATTACTTCTTTAAATGGAAAAATCGAATATGCACAAATTATTGTAGATGAAAAATTGCCTGAAAAAAAGAATTTTGAAAAGACAACAGAATTATCACTTGCCTATCAAGAGTTAGATTCTTTATCTAACGATAAAGAAATTCAAGATAAAGAGGCCCAAAAGAAAAAAGTTGAGGATTTAGAAAAAGAAATTTTAAACATATCAACAGAAATCCAAGAGCTAGATAAATCCATGAAAGAAGGCAAGAAAAAATATTTAGCAATAAAAGATGGTACAAACTGCCTTTGTCCTATTTGTGAACAACATATACAAGATCAAGCAAAAGAAAAGACTATTGCTAATATGAAAAAAGAATTAACTAATGCTTTTAATAAAAAGAACACATTAGAAGCAAAAGAAAAAGACTTAAAATTAAAACTTACAATGGAAAGATGTCAGTATCATGCACTGGGTGGAGATACAAGTATAGAAAACAGTAAAAAAATTGCCAATATAAATGAGAATATCAAAGCACTAGAAAAAGAACAAAAAGAAGTCGAAAAATTTAATAATGAAATTGCTGTCAAACAGAAAAATATTCAAAATGCTAAAAGTGACATATCTAATTTTAATAAGCAAATTTCTATAAAAAATAAATACATTAGTGATTTAAAAGATGCAAGGAAAGTAGCTCAAAAACTATATATTTCTTACATTGAAGAAAAAATGAAACTTGCAAAAGTATATTTAAAAAATGTCAAAATCAAGTTTTATTCTGTACTTAAAACTACTGGAGAAATAAAGGATGATTTTATAATTACATATAAAGGAAATCCACTATCTAATTTATCTAGGTCAGAAACTATTGCAACAGCTTTAGAATTTGCTAATATGTTTAACAAAATAGCAAAAACTAAATTCCCTATTTTCGTTGACGATATGGAATCTTGTGCTGATTATAATTTTATAAAAGAATATGCAAACAATTCTCAAATAATTGTATCTAATGTAGTTAAAGGCTCAAATTTAAAAATTGCAGATTATTATAATAATGAAGATTGTACTATTATTAAACCAGTAATAACAAATGCAAAAACTATAAAAATCTATAACAAAAATAATACTGCTATGCCAAAAGCAGCATAAATTTATAGGAAAGGCGGATATATTCTGTCTTTTTTCTATTATTTAAAAGGATGGTATAAAAATGTATAAGGATTATGAAAAAAGTTTTAAAAATAATTTTGACAAACTTTCAAGAATTTATGGTAAATATGCTGTGTTTTCTGATTTTGTAAAGATGTGTGCTATTTCAATTTATAATTCATTTGCTAAAAACCAAGTAATGGAACAAGAGTATTTAAGAACAATAAATTCTTATGAAAAGGAAGAACAAAATATATTTTCTAAAATGTTTGGTGAACTTATTATGATGTATGAAGAAGCTAATGATATTATAGATATTCTTGGACCTTTTTATGAAAAAGAAAATTTAGGAAATAGCCATATAGGTCAGTTTTTTACACCAACACCCGTTTCTAACTTTATGTCTGAAATTAGTGTTGGAGATGAAAATACTCTAAAGGAAAATATAAAAAAAAATGGATTTATAACAATGGCAGAACCTACATGTGGTGCTGGTCGGTATGATACTTTCATTTGCTAAGGCATTAGAAAAAAGACATATTAACTATCAAAAAGATTTACTTGTAGAAGCAACGGACATTTCAGATGTATGTGTTTATATAACATATATTCAACTATCTTTATATGGAATACCGGCTATTGTATATTGTGGAGATGCTTTATCACAAAAAATGCGTTTTAAAATGGAAACTCCCTTATATTTTTTACAATATTGGAAGTTCAGAAAATTTTATACGCAGTTTAACGAGCAAGAACAAGAGGAAATAGAACAAAATAATAATAAAATTATTGTTGAAAAAACAATAGAAAATCAAAATTTATTTAAAGAGGTTATGGTAAAAGGAAATACTCAAATCTCTTTATGGTAAAAGAAAGGAAGAATACATATGAAAATTAAATGTTTATTAGTTATGCCAAATAAAGAGGTACAAAGAGTTAAAATTCCAGGAAGCTTAAAATTTGTAAGAGCTTTAATAGGAAAAGATTTATTAAAAATAAGAGCTAGCAAAAATAACTTAATTATTGCTAATCGAAATGCGGCGAATGATGAGTTCAATAGGATTTTTCAAGGATATATCTTATATGGTACTTTTCTAGTTGTTTCTATAAAGAATAAAAAACTTACTTCGCTGAAAAGAAAAGATATAAGAAAATTTTACAATATGTTCAAACTTATAAAGCACGAAAAGAAAATAGCAAGATACAAAGAAGAATTTTTGGAAGAATACTATTACAGACAAAGAAAAATGAAGGTAAAAAATAGAAAGCATAATAAAGAGGTTATCTTTAAAAATGCAGCATAAGTAAGAAAGGAAGGAATTATATTATGAAATATTTAGCAATGGTTGTATTAAACCCAAATATTAGCAAAAGAAAAATTGATTTTATTCAAGGAGGTATTGTTAGTCTTTTTGAACAAAAAAGCAAAGTAAACAAGATATATTTTTTAGGAAAACGTAAGTTAGACTATCCTATAAAGAAATTTGAAGAAGGCTATCATATAAAATTTGAAATAGATTCAAACGAAAAGAAAATAACACAAATCAAAAGTATTTTAAAGTCTAATGGTAATGTTATATTCCATTTTATCATTAACAATGAGGCACAAAGAAATACTTTACCTATTCTAAAAAAGATTAGAAATCCATTTAGAACAAATCAAAACATAAATTCTTTTATACCTAAATCACAGGATACAAAAGTATATATGTTAATCAGTAAAAACCTTAAATTACCCTTTTCTGAAGCAAATATACTTGCTATGAGTGAAGATATAAATAGATTATTTGAGGTTGCTGTTAAAAAGTTACAAGAATATGTTTATGTAAAAGGATTTCATACTGTTAAGGAATTAAAAAACATGAAAGATATTGAAAATGAGCTTAAAAAATATTGGAAAGTACAATTTACATTAGGCGACAATATAAATGTAGGACAAGAATTAACAATTCAAGAAAAAGTTTTAATATAGGAGGAAAAATTATGAATAATAATTATGAAACAATTTTTTTAATGAAGGATGATATTACAGAAGAAGAAAGAAATTCTGTTGTAGACACAATAAAACAATATCTTAACGAAAATGCAGAAATATCAAATGAAGAAAATTTAGGTAAAAAGAAATTAGCTTATGAAGTTAGAAAATATCAATATGCTTATTACTATATAATTTATTTCAAAGGAAAATCCAACATTTTACCTGAATTAGAAAGAAATTATAGAAGAAATGAAAATATATTAAAATTTATAACGGTCAAAAATGATGTTTAAAATGAAAGGAAGGATTTAATTATGAACAAAACAATTTTATTGGGGAGATTAACCAAAGCTCCAGAAATTAGATTTTCGCAAACAAATAATGTTAAGGTTGCTTCATTTAGCTTAGCAGTAAACAGAAGATATGTAAAACAAGGAGAAGAAAGACAAGCAGATTTTTTTAATATAGTTGTATATTCTAAACTTGCAGATTTTGTCGAAAAGTTTTTAAAACAAGGTACTCAAATATGCGTATTAGGCAGATTGCAAACCAGAAACTATGAGGACAAAAATGGCATTAAAAGATATGTAACAGAGGTTATTGCAGAAGAAATTTATTTTGCAGATAGCTATGATAAAATGAAAAACACTGATACACAAGAAAATATAAGTGAAGATTTAAAAGAGAAAGACACATCAGAAGAGTTTATTTCTTCTGATGATGATCTTCCTTTTTAATAAATTGGAGGGAAAGTTAATGGATAATAAAAGTTACAAAAAATATAGTAAAAAAGAATTTCTTAAAATATTAGAAAATGATGGCATTTTATTTGTTAAAACTAATCTCGGAGACAAATATATTATTAAAAAGAACGATATTGCAGATTTTATTATGCTTGAATCTAAAAGAACAGGACATAAAGCAGAAATGTATTTCTTTATGCCTGGAATTGCTAAACCTGTAATAACTACTTATGGTTGTTTTTTAAATAGAGCAAATCCTATTTTTAGAGAAGAGATAATTAATAGATTAGTTTCATTACAAACAACAAATACTAAACCTAAAAATGTCAAAATATTTGATACAAATTTATTTTATAAAATGGTTGATAATAAAGAAATTAGTAATAACATATCTAATTTTGAACAATTATACAAAAAATATTCAGAAATATAAATAAATTTAAGGAATTGTTTTAATATATAAAACAGAATTTTATAATAGTTGGAAATAAAAAGGAGGAGAAAAAATTAAGCTTTATATAAATAGTTTTAATTATTGTCTTAAACTACCAGAGAACTATCTAAATGTTATAAAAAAATATGATAAAAAAAATAATGTGGAATTAGTAAAAAATGACGGATATGAAACAGCAGTAATAGAAATAGAATCTTTAGAAATATTACCAGAGATTGAAAAAGATATTAGAAAAGCAAGAGGTATTGTTAAATCTTTTGACTTTGAAGATATACATGGACTTATTTTTAATACTATTGATGAAAAGAAAAAAATATATCAAGTAGACATTTATGATAGTTATAATGAATAATTGAAAGGATGGTTATAATATGAAATTTAAAGGAGAAGAAAGGGCTAGTATTCAAATAAAAGGAAATGCTAGACCCGAAATTTGTTTAAGTAATATTACATTATATCAGTTACTTAATACAGGTATTAAAAGCATTATTATAAATGAATTAAAAAAATATGATGATATTAAACGATATTCTACAGAGTATATAACTATTAATAATTTGAAATTATCACAAGGTACAAAAGTAAATATTAGATTTTTAATTTTTCCACAAGAGGATAATTATAATCTATATCCTGAAAAATTGTCAGCTTATTTGAGTAGTATTGATGTTAAAGATATATATAATAACATTGTAATATTATTTGAAGATTATGCTTATGATATGGATACAGATATAGATAATATAATAATAGAATTAACAGAATTAGAAGTATTGAAGGAGGAAGAATAAGATGAAAACAAAAATAGTAAATGTAAAGTATGAAGATAAATATGTGCCTAAAACTTTTAGTGGTAGGGCATATTCTTATATTACAGCAATTCCATTAGAGGTTGGGGATTTAGTTGTTGCTCCTACTTCTTATGGAGAAAAAATTGCGAGAGTATCAGAAATAAACATTCCAGAGTTTAAGATTGAGTTTATGAAAGCCAGTTTAAAATTGATTACAGAAAAAATAGACAAGAAAAAGTACTTGCAAGAAAATAAAATAAAAAAAGAGGCAGCTTAATGACGGGTAATGAGGTAGCATGTATTTTAGCTCAAGAACTTATTTCGCTTGGATTTATAGTACATCGTTATAATGCATACTCTACAAGTTCTATTTATCTAAAGTTAGATTATGGAGTGGCGTGTGGCATAAGAATAGCTGACCATCCAGGCAAAAAAAAATATAGTTACAGATTTAATGTTATAAAAAATTATTCTGGTGATAAGTCCATTGTAAAAGGTGGACTTATTTGCCGTTTTTATGACTTTACAGAACTAGAAAATGTAATAAATGCAGTACAAAGTGAAAAAAAAGATAAAATCAATAAATATGGCTTAAAAAACTATCAAAAGTATATGGAAAGACAATCAAAAAGTGATTTGTATAAAAGGTTTAGAAAAATGGAGGTAAATAAGAAATGACTGGTTTTGAAAGATTAAAAGAACAAGTAAAGGACCAGAAGGACAAAGCATTATTACAAACAGTAGATTACTTGTTATCGAGAGAAGAGATGGAACAAAAATATCTAAATGAAGAAAAAACAGTTGATGAAATGGCACAATTTATTAGAAAAAAAGGTTTGAAATATTATCAAAATGGCTGGAATTATATTCCTAATGAAGTGGTATATGCATGGGCTATTATGTATTTCTCATTTCCTAATTCTTTTCTGAAAATAGAAAAGAAAGATATAACTACTAAGAGTAAAACGGAAACATCTTTAAAAACGGAAAAATCTAAAAACAATGTTGTTTCCTTAGAAGATGCAAAAAAGAATATGGAAGAGAAAAAAGAAACAGAACAAATTTCTTTATTTGGAGGTGTTGGATAATGACAAAAGAAGAATTACAAAAACTTATGGGAAAAATTGATAATAAAAAAGCACCTAAACATTGGAGTTCATTTATTGAAAAAAATTTAGTAGACCATAATATTATTTTAAAATGTGGAAATAGAGCTTTTTGCACTTATTGTCAAAAATATTTTGATAAAAAAGTGGAAATATACAAATGGGAAAAATGTCCTTATTGTAATAATGAATATTTTACTAGAAACAGTAATATACGCAATGAAACATATAAAAAAGATATAGCGTTTTATAGTAAAATAGATGGTACTATAGTTTTAAGAATTTTTGAGGTAGAGTCTAAATATAATCATACCACAAGAATTTTTGATTATGATGTACAAGAATTTGCTAGATTTATTCCTAATATTGGCATAATTATAAATAATAGTGTTTCTTTTTATATGTGGTATCAAAAAGTATGGCATAATATACCTATAGAAAATTGGCATATATATACAGGGAATAAAGTGATAAATGATATACCTATATATCCTTATAATAAGAAAATGTTATTTAAAAATACATCTTTACAATATGCTCCGATAGAAGAATTTAAAAAGGAAAACCATAGTTATACAAACTTTGAAATAATGCAACTTGCAACATATAAAAGTTTTGAAATATTGTGGAAAATGGGACTTCATAAATTAGCAAGATACCCTAAACTATTTAATAAAAAAGGTAGTTTTCTTAGACGATTTGGGGTACCTAAAAAGTTTTTAAATTTTATGGTTCAGAATGATATTGATTATATTGATTATCGTCTACTTAAACTTTTACAAATACCAGATATGAAATTGATTCAAAAATATCGCTATTTTAGTTATAATTACCTAGTTTTTATGAAGAAACAAGGATTTCTATATAATTATGAAATAGTCAATAAATTTCATAATGATTTTTATACACTTAAAAATATATGTCAATATACTTCTCTAAAAAAATTTCTTAACTATAAAAAAGGGGTAAAAAATATACATATATATTTAGATTATTTAGAAATGGCAAGTAAATTAGGAATAAGTTTAAAAAGTAAAAAAAGATTATTTCCATACCAGTTAATAGCTTGGCATGATAAATTTGCAAAGAAAATTAAGATAAATGAAGATATGGATACAGAGTTTAAAGCATATTCAAGATATTTGAATTTGTCAAAATATACTTATGAAGATGAAAAATACATTGTATTTCCTGTTCCTAGTGTAGATGATTTTAAAGATGAAGGAAAACAGCAAGGAAATTGTGTCGTAACATATTTACAAAGTTATATAAATAATCAAACAGAAATATACTTAATTCGAGAATTATCAAATCCTAATAAATCTTTTATTACTCTTGAATATAAAAATAATCGTGTTGTTCAAAAGGAATTACCACAGCATTCAAAGGATTTTACAGAGGAACAATTAAAATTTATTGATAAATGGATTGGTTTTAGAAATTTTATAGATTTAAAAGAAAAATACAAAAAGAAACAAGAAATTAGAGTTATCAAATATAAATTTAATAAGCGTGTAGCTTAAAGGAGGAAGGTAAAATGAAAACTAAATATAATAGAAGATTTAAGGCAAAAGAAATTTATGATAAGGTTGTTAGCAATGTGCAAACTATTATACGAAACGGAGAATATGAAAAGTTTTTAAAATTTCAAAATAATTTTACAAAATACAGTTTTAATAATACCATACTAATATTTAGTCAGTTTCCAGATGCTACATATGTTGCTGGAAAAGTTAAGTGGAAAGAATTAGGTAGAGAGTTAATAGACGGTGCAAAAAGGATACAAATAACTGCTGGTATGCCGGCTAAAGGAAAGAAAAAAGTTAAAAAAATTGTTGATGGAAAAGAAGTTGAAGAAGAACAGACTTATGATTATATAGCATATAAACAGGTATATGTATATGATATATCTGAAACCATAGGAAAACCAATACCACTAGAAGTTAAAATGCTAAATAGTGATAATATGGGTTCTTTTTTTTATAAATTAAAAGAATTTAGTGAATTTCCGATCTATGAAAGAGAACTTGAACAAGGTGTGAAAGGTTATTACAGCCCAATTAGAAAGGAAATAGTATTAGATTCAAGATTATCAGTTGATGCAAAAACGGCAATTCTACTACATGAATTAGCACACGGCATATATGATGACTTTGATTATAAAACAAATAAAAATTTATCAGAGGTTTTTGTTGAATCTGTTGCCTATATGGTAGCAGATTATTTTGGAATAGACAATTCAATGTGTAGTTTTAATTATATTGTGCAATATGCTAATGGTAATCCTAATATTTTAATTGATTTAGGAAAAAAAATCAAAAAATGTGCAACTGATTTTATAAATAAACTCGAAGAATTTGAAGTCCAAGAAGAACAACAACTTGCCGCTTAAATGAAAGGAGAATGTTTATGACTATTATTGAATATGAGAAAAGTAAATTTATTAAAGAAAAAAGAGATTTTGAACTTGTAGATACTAAAAATATCTTTCTAAAAGGATACAATTCATATGACGGAATAAAAACTTTTTTTGGTATATGGCAAAATAAAGAGTATTTAGTAATTGTAACTATTATAAGTAACCGTACAATTTCTTATGAATACTCATTAAATAAAGGTATTTATACAGATAATTATATTAGAGAATATTTAGAAAATAATGATTATGTAGAAAGTATATCAAAAGAAGAGTTTAAAGAGAAATTTGAAAATATATTAAAAAAACTAGAAATATAAGGAGAAAATATTATGTTTTTTTTAGTTAGTACTATTAAAGATAGATTAATTCATGGAAATAACACAATTAAAATTGAAAAAAATCGCAAGACTGCTATAAAAATACTAGATAAACTTGAGGAATTTTTAGAAGAAAAAGATATTACAATACCAAATGACGACAGAGAAGAAAATCAAGATGAGGCTCGTATATATGGTAGTGATTATTATGATTTAGAAGATGTAATTGTAGAAATTTTGAATAATAAAAATACTTAAGAATTGGAGGAAAATTATGTGTAGTAAAAATAATTATGAATATTATAAAAGTCACAAAATTTGTGTAAGATGTGGTCAAGAAGATGCAGAAAGGAATCATACTTTATGTTTGCAATGTATGATGAAAAGCAGAGAAGAATCTTTGAAATATAATAGGGCTCATAAAAAAGAAAGACAGGCAAAAAATCGCATAAGAGCTAAAAAAAGATACTATCAGTTAAAAGAGCAAGGAATTTGTACCAGTTGTGGTAAGAGAGTAAGTAGAAATAATAAAGTATTATGCAATCAATGCTCTGCTAGAATAAATTACCGTAAAAGACAGGAGTATTTACTAAAAGTGTATGCAACTAAAAATATGTGTGAAATCAGAGTATAATATTAACACTTAAATAAAATTTAAATTTGAAAGGATGATAAAATTGAAAATCGTAAAAATAGAATATAGTGAAATAGTATTTAATAATGGGTATAAGTTAGAGCATCATCATGAAAGAGACTGCTGTGAAGAAGTATATGCAGATTTTAGCATATTAGAAACATACAATGTATCAACTAAAACAGGTAAGAATGTTAATATTTATGAAGTTGATTTTTGCGAAAACTTGAAAGACCTAATAGAAGGAAAAAAAGACTGTGGTTTTAATTTAATTTCTAAAATTGGAGAAAAGTTTTTTGTACCGTGTTATAACGAACAAAATGGGTATTACTCAGATGAATTAGAATTGATTTTACATAAAAATAATAAAATAGAAAAGATGGATATTACTAATTTTGTAGAAGATGAAATTTATTAGAAAGAGGTTTTTGAAATGTTTAAATTATACAAAAATGGAAAATTATTATTAATTGCACCATATTGGGAGGACTTAGTTAGTTTCGTTGAGATTATAAAAAAATATAACAAAAAATTTATTAATAGAAAAGAATTTGTAGTAAAGTGTAATAATGAAACATTTTATTATTGGAAAAGAAAATAGATAAGAAAGGATACAAGAATTATGAATTATTTAGATGAGCAAGAAGTAAAAAAACATATAAGCATTTTAAATGTAGCATATCAGTTGTGTTTGGAAATAGTAGATGAAAGAGGAACTGAATATAAAGCAATATGCCCATTTTGTGGGTATAATAAAAATAGTAAAGTTTCTACACTATCATTAAATTCTAAAAACAATAAATATCATTGTGTAAGATGTGGTGCTGGAGGATATTCAATAGGTTTATATGCTCGAATGAAAAAAATAAGTAATCAAGAGGCCTATAAAGAACTTTTAGATAGAGAGTGCTATTCTCAAAACAAAGTGGCAGTTGAAATCAGTCCTATAAACTTATTAGCAGATATACAGTTAAGAGATAGAGTATATAGAGATTTACTAGATATGTTAAAATTAGAAGGTCAGCATAGAAATTATTTAAGAAGAATTGGTTTATTAGATAGTTCCATTGAAGATAATTTATATAGAACTGTACCCAAGAAATATATAAAAAGAAGGTTAATATCTAATATTTTATCTAAAAAGTATGATCTTGCAGGAATACCTGGATTTTTTCAAGAGGAAGATTTTAACTGGTGCTTTAATAAATATAATGGATTTTTTATACCTGTCTTTGATGATAACGGATACATACAAGGATTATCAGTTCATTTAGACCAATCTTTTAATAACACGGAAGATATATGGTTTTCAAGTAATAACAAAATAAATGGAACAGCTACAAAAAATTATATAATGAAAAGTAATATAACTTCTAATACAACAAGTGCTATTTTAACTGATAATTTTATTTTAGGTAATCTTATAAAAGATTCTTTAAATATGCCTGTTATTAGTTTTCAAAATATTTCTAATTCATATATGATATTGAAAGAAATTGAAAATACTAATATTAAAAATATTACTTTTATTATAAGAATACCTAATTGTAACAATAATTTAGATTATATTATAAATCGTATTTTTCGTGATTTATTACCACTAGGATATAATCTGGATACTAAATGCATTTCAAATTTTAATGAAATCTTTGATTTAGATTTTTTTGATGAAACTTTTAATGTCAATTACACATTAAAGAGCTCAGCTTAAATTTATAGTCTATCTCATTCTTTTGAAGAGATAGACTAGTTTTTTTTATTTTTATATAGTATAATAAGTAATATATACTAATAAATAGGAGTGGTTAAGTGTGGAAATATTAAAAGTAGGGGAATTATTCAACAAAGATAAGACTAGCTATATGGAAGGTTGTAGATTTGATATTGATAGCTCGGGAGCAAATTTATTTATATACCTTAACAATCCAACAAAAGATGAAATTGAAAGTTGTAAAAAAGGAAAAGCTATTTTCAAATTTATAAAATTAGATAGTGTCATTTTCTTTGTAGCAAAATTAGGATTACTTCAAACTTTAGATTGCCCATACAATGTTCATTTAAGTAAAAAACTTTCAAAAATAGAGTATCCAGGAGAAAATATGGGATTAAAATTAAATGTTTATCTAATAAATGCAGCTAATGGAATATTAGAAGCTATGAGAATTATAGCATTAGGAGAAAATTTTTCGAGGGCATTTATTGACACAATAAAAGAACAAGGAAATACACCTTTTGACTTATCTCAATATAGATTAGAAGTTAATCATAATTATGCAAAATATTCCACTAAACAATTAGATAAAATGTGTAGATTTTATTTTAAAACAGAAGAAAATTAAATAGAATTGTAAATAAATGATTGCTGCCTAGTTAATAAAGAAGTCATTAAAAATAATTTTTTAAAATTATACTAAAATTATTTACAACTAAAAAGGAGAAATATTATGGGAAAATTCGTAAAAGAAATACAACTTTCAGTAGAAGAATTTTACAGAACTGTAAAGAGCTTAAATATGAAAAAAATAGGAGAAAATAATAAAACAGACTTTTACACCTATATAAGCCCAAAAAATCAGCAAAAAGTATTTGTGAAAGTTAGATATGGCTTAGATTTTGATTATACTCCAACGGTAAATATAAAAATGAATTTTTTAGGAGATATTATTAATGTAAAAGAAGAAATAAAAAAACCAGAGCTAACAACAGAAGAACTTTTTGAATTTATGTCAGATTTTGATGAAAGTCCAAAATATGCTATACATAGAAGGGAAGACTTTATATTAGAAAATGGTGTGAAACTATATCATTATCAAGATGATTTATACAAGGACAAAGATAATGATGATTTATTGTATAAAGCTCTTTATGATGAAAGTAAGAAAATTAAATCTTTTCAAGAAATACCAAAAATAGAGGATTAATCCTCTATTTTAAATTTTTTTATTTTATTCATCTAATGAAGTGTCTACATAGTATATTATAGGATTTCCCATTTCTATTTTATAATATTTCATTTTTCTAATTTCTTGTGGTGCATCTTCAACCATTCCCTCATACATCTGGTTACCATCTATGATAACTTTTATATTCAATAGTCTACTTTCTCCAATTGGCATATAATTCTTTCTTTTTTTAATATCTTCCATTTTTTAATCTCTCCTTTTTATTTATAATTTATTTATAGCATATATTTATTTGTGAATCAATAGAAATTAAATTTACACAATAAAAAAGAAAAGTTATAACTTTTCTTTAATTGAAACCTTTGTCTTTAAACTTTTTTATAGCAATAATGCACTTATAATAAACCTTTAATTCTTCTTTATCAGCATTTTTAATAATATTCATTAAAGTATCTTTTATTTTTAGATTATTATTTTTTCCTTTTCCATATAAAATATAATTTGTATCTATACCTGTAGATATTGAAATTTTATCAAGTACTTCCAAGCTTAATAAAAATTCTCCTCTTTCCAATTGACCGACATATCTTTCATTTAAGTCGCATCTGTTTGCAAAATTTTTTCTTGATTCTACAAATATATTTTCTCTAATATACCTTATTCTATCACCAATTAACACTTTGTCTAAAGCCATTTTATGAACCTCCAAATAAAAAAACACTTTACCACATTTATTTTATATTCTTTAGTAAAAACATAATATACTTTGTAACACTAAAATATTGTACTTTAGCAAAGTATAGTATTCCCAAAAAAAAGAACTTATATGAATGTTTTTTAAGAATTATTATTTATCAATATTTGAATTTTAGAAAAATCTATTACCATAAAATATAAGAAAATCCCATTTTTCGGCAGTATATACTTAGCATAGGTCTAATACACCTATTTGAGAAGAATTTTGTCGAAATACGAGAGAGTTTTTAGTGATATACGTATGACAATTTCAAATAGGTTAATGGGCTTATTTTTTATTTAAAAATTGTAATTTTATAAGAAAGGAGGTTTTTATAAATATTCGAGAAAGTTCCTCTTGAATAGGAATTTGACCTAAATTCAATAATTTAGGAGGAACCCAAAATGAGTGTTTATAAAAAATATCAAAATTCCTATGCAAAAGACGAAGATAAAAAATTTGATAGTTTTTTAAATAAAACAATTATATTTTCTGCAAGGAAATATTTTAGTGAAAAATTAAAAAAAGATTCTAAGGAACTAAAGATTATTGATGATGAAAACTATTCAGAATATTTAAAAAAATATACTAAATATGAAAACACATCAGCCTATACTAAAAGTATAGACCAGTTTATTAATCTTTGTAATAATCCATTATTGGTTTCTGCTTTAAAATCACTGTCAGATATTGAAATGACAGTGATTTTTTTGTTGTTTGATAGACAGTTAAAGAGTAGTGAGGCTAGTAAGATACTACAAATCTGCAGTGATTCTGTAACAAGAATTAAAAAACGAGCTTTGAAAAAAATCGAAAAATATATGAAAGGTGGGAATTAATATGAAAAATCAAAGTTTATGTGAATTAGGTTTTAAAGCAAAATGTGGGGATGAAATTTCGCTAATAAAAATAATTGAAATTAAAAGAAAAACAATTTTGAGATATGCTAAAGGAGATGATGACTGTTACCAATACATACTTGAAAGACTAATAAAAGGCATAAAAAATTACAAATTTTAAATTTTCGGTCGGATTTTTCTAAAAATTTGTATTTATATAAATTGAAGGGCAAATTAAAAGGAAGCACTATATTAAATAAGGACAGATTGGACTAGCTCTTATCTGTCCTTTACCTAAATTAATGAAAGGAGAAATATGGATTATGTTTTTCAGATGTCTATTATTAGGGATATCGCTTGTATCATTACTTTTTATTTTCGATGTTTTGTTACCTAATATAAAATCAAAATATCATTTATATAAAGAGTTAAAGAAAAAGAAAAAAAGACAGAAAGCCTTTAGTAAAAAAATGAAAGAATTAGAGATTAAATAATTTCTCTAATAGTCTTGTCATATATAAAAAGTGTCGACAAAAAATTAACCAATAAAATACAAGGTGGTATTACATGGAATCCTTAAAAGATAAAATCCTTAACCTGTTTTATATTGGCCATTTGAAAGTTAAAGAAATAGCAGAAAAAACAAATGTAACTTCTGCATATATAACAAAAGTTATAAAGACAGATTCCAGGTATAAGGAAGAAAAGAATTTTAGAAAAGAAAAATCAAAAGAAAAAAGAAAGCTAAATCAGAACAATTTTATTAAACACAAAAGAGAAAATAAAAGAATTGAAGATAACTACACTTTGGTACAAGCACAACACGAACAGGCCACACGCGAATTATCAAAACCCAAAAAACTAACTAATGAAAGTTATAGAAAATGGAATAAAAGTGCTTATAAATACAACCCTTCAAAGCATAGGTACGAATTTTGTGAGAATCTTGGACGTGCTGCTGATATACCTAAATATATTAAAGAAAGGTGAAAATCATGGAAAAGTATTTGTTAAAACTTATTAAACTCGCAGATGAATTGAATGAAAAACAAAACAAAGTGTATGCAGAAATACATTATTCTGGTGACAATAGAAAAAAATTAGAAATTTGTATTAGGACTAAAAAAGGCTTTGATTATGTAGAAAAATTAGAAATCCAATTAAAACAGAATACAATTATTAATTGGGAAAACGCAATTCATTTATTTGAAATGTATGTAAATGGAGGTACAAACAATGAATAAAAAAGAAGCTGTTGCTTATGCTCAAGTTACTTTAGAACATATGCAAAGTTCTAAATATACTGGGGAAATAAATCCTATAACACTTGGTATTGAAATGAAACAATGCTTTAAACTATATCCTAGAAATATCATACAAAATATTGCTGATTCTCAGTCTTGGGCAAGAAAAAAGGTACAAAATATAAAAAATGGATGTGAAACAAATGGAAAATAACAATGAAGAGATTTTTAAATTTGGAATTTCTGTTGATGAGGCTAGAAAAAGGTTAGGAATAGGTAGAAATTTAATGTTAAAACTCGTAACCGTTCCTGGTTTTCCAGCTATTCGTTTTAAAAGAAAAATTATAATTAATGGGGCAAAGTTACAGGAATGGTTTGATAATAACTATGGTACATATGGAAAATATTAATTTTCTTAAACATTGATTTTAGTGAAAGATTTATTATATAATATAAAATAGTTTTATAATAAATCTTTTTTATTTATTTTTAAGCCATTTGGAAGGAGAAAAGAAGAATGGAAAAAATAAGTAGTAAAAGTGTTGCTATAAGGAATAGCAAGAAAGTTGGAAAAGCTGAGAAAGGGACAGTAACAATAAGACAAAGAGGTAACAGCTTTGAAGCAAGGATAAGACTAGAATTAAAAAAAGGAAAGAAAGGAGAAGATGGAAATCCTAGATTATCAAGATCAGGTGCAACAGAAGAAATTGCAAGAACACGATTGGCACAACTTATTATAGAAACTTATATAGTAAAACAAAATTATGAGATTACAGAAGAAAATGTATTTTCAGAAGAATGCGAAGAAAATTTGAAAAATTTTTCGGAATATAGGGAAGCGAAAGAAGATGTTATATTACATAAAGGAGTACATTCTTGCATTAACTTTTATGATTTTTCTAAGATGTGGCTTAACTATAAAAAGGTAGATGTTAATCCTAACACAGGAAAAACGGTTAGTGCAAAAACTATTGAAAATTATGCTTATACTTTGAAAAATCATATAAAAGATAATTTCTCACAATATACAGTTCCAGAAATGACAAAAGAAGTTGTTGAAGACTATGTTTCAAATCTCCGTAAAAAATATCCTCGTGCAGCAAAAGATGTTTTTATAATGGTTAGACAGGTATTAAAGTATGCAAAAAAGAAGAAGTTAATTAAAGAAGTACCGGAGTTTGAAATTAAATTTCCAAAGAAGAAAAGGTCGAAAAAAACAAAATTAGTATATTTACCAGCAGATAGACAGCCTGTGTGGTTAGATATATTAGAAAATGATGGGAGAGAATTTTGTAAGCTATTTGCAACTTTATTGCAAACAGGTATGAGACCAGAAGAAGGGTGTGGCTTACTTCTTTCAAATATTTTTTTTGATAAAGATATGATTTATGTTGGTAATGCACATAAGGAGATTACATTGTATGATGATGACTTTAATATTATTGGACATGAATATGTTGATGACGAACTAAAAACTGACGAAAGCTATAGAGAAATACCTATGAGCAATAGATTAAAGAGGATGCTAAAAACTATATACAATGAAAGAAAAGAATTACGTGAAAAACAACATAGAAAATTTGACCCATCAAAAGAATATGCTTTTTTAAATACAATTGGAACACCATATTTACCTGAAAGACTAGATAATAAAATAAGGTCTATAATTAAAAAATACAAATTGGAACATATGACAGTGTATGGTTTTAGACATTCTTTTGCGACATTAATGAGTGAATATGGTATGGATAAAGAAGTATTAAGAGAAATAATGGGACATGCTGATTTTGAAACAACTGAATTTTATTATATTTATATATCTGACAAAAGAAAGAAAGAGGAATTTAATAGAGCAAATGAAAAAGCAAACAAAGAAGTATTTGACAAGTTATATGAAAGTAAGGGCATAGATAATACAAATATTACGAATAATTCAAATATAGAAAAGAAAAAAACAGGATACACCGGAAAGAAAATTAGGCGAAAAATAAAAGCACTTACGCAAATAAGTGCTTAATACAAAAAACCACAAACGCTTAATTTGGTGCGGCTAGAGGGACTTGAACCCCCAAGCTCAGACTTCGTAGGCCTGCATTCTATCCAGTTGAACTATAGCCGCATATATAATTATTATAAAACAATTTAAAAAAAAGTTCAATTAGTAAAATAAATTTAATTAAGCATTTGTGGGGGCATTGTTGGGGGAAACCAAAAAACCAACTCCCAAACCAGCCTATATATCAATAGCTTTTGCTATTACTGACTAACGGTTCGTAGGCTCGCATTTTATCCAGCTAAACTACAGACGCAAATAAAACAGATACTCTATTATTATATAGTAAAAAGTCAAGTTTTTCAATATTTTTAAGAAAATTTATTAAAAAATATTGCAAACATAGAAAAAATGTGTTATGATATATAAGCGTTGAGCAAATAAAATACTCTATAAAAAATAGAGCAATAAGAAATCGAGGCGTAGCGCAGTTGGTAGCGCGCGTGGTTTGGGACCATGAGGTCGCAGGTTCGAACCCTGTCGCCTCGACCAGAATCAAAATTCTATAAGTATTTTAAAATTAATACTTATAGAGTTTTTTCTATCTTAAAACTACTTTAATAGTAATATAAATAGTTTTGCTATGAAATTTTTATCATAAAAATTTATTTCAAAAAAATAATTTATAAAAAGGCTGAAAATTTTCCCAAAAGAAAATATTATTCAAATATTGACTTGCATATACATTTGGCTCTTAATATGTATAAGATGGTCAAAATAAAAAATAAAGAAATATATTTTAAATAAAATAATAAAAAAATAGAGAAGAAAAAATCCTCTCTTTTATAAAAAATATTATTTCTTTTCATTATATTTTACAAGGGTTATTGCCCCATTTAATGTTTTTGTACAACAAAGTTTTCTATGTATATCGACATATATTAAATCATTTATATTCGTTAATTTTCTAGCAGTATTTATATCTTTAGCTTGAATTAGTTCTTTTTTAAACTTACATGCATTACTTATTGTTCTGATATCATAACCTTCTCTTCTTGATTTAAATATTATGTATTTCAATTTATCATTGTTAGAAAGTTTTATTGCTTTTCT
>CALXEY010000001.1 GCA_944387455.1 uncultured Clostridia bacterium | reverse complement strand
CTAATATCATACTTACCTCTTTTCTATTTGATATTTTTATATTGTGAAAAGTAGTTTTTATTTTTATACATAGTGGGCAATGAAAATATTTCATTGCCCACTCACACTAATGTAGATTATTCACATATTTTTCCAACCAATTTACCATTAGAAGTGTTTGCGGATTTTTTCTTTGAGCACTTATATCAGCATTCATGATATATTGATCATCAGAATTCCTAAAATGCTTATCATTTATTGCCCGTCGAACACTTCTTAATGAATAATAAACATCGTAAAAAATCCATTTATCAACGATTTGAGATGGAAGTGCTCTAATACTTAAATAGCCATTTAAAAATGATTTAACATCTTCAAAGCAGTAAGTATTATTAGATTTAAGAATGCTGAGCATCTTGTACACATCCAAGGTTGGATCTCCGACCATAAAATTTTCAAAGTCAATCAAATAATATTTCTCTTCAGGTTGGCTTAAAATGATATTGGCTGGTCTAAAATCTCCATGAACATATGTAAAATGCAAATCTTGGAAAAGACCACTACATTCATTTTCTACAAAGGTGATGCTACTGATAAAGTCATCCTCATAAGGTACAAGACTTTGTCTAATTTGCATCATATCTGTTAGGATAGTAAGTTTCCAAGAAGCCGCATTGTCATAACTGCTAACATTAATATTATGGAAAGAACCCATTAGTTGACCAATATCATACAGATTTTTTGGAGTTAAATGTGTTGCATATTCATTTAATGAAATTCCTTCAATATAGCTTTCTACTATTGTGTTCTTTTCTGGACAAACAAATTGTATTGTTGGCACATTTATTGATGTATTATGCATAATTTGCAATCCTACAACACATCTTTCTAACCTCTCCAAACTATTGAATGTTTTTATAATGTGATTTTTGAATAATCTTACATCATTACTAAAAGAGTTGAAACATAGCAAATTATTCTTTTTTCTAAAATATTCCTCAATTAAGTCCAAATAATTCTCCATGTTACTTTCTCCTTAATAGTGTGATTATGTAAAGTACATAGTCATTATACCATTTTATGTAAATAGTGTCAAATTTATAATTTAGATAAGAAAAATATTAATAGTAAAATGTTAACCCTTACAATAAAAGAAACATCAAAACATAGAGGAACTTTTGATATAATAAATGATAAAAATATTGTAAAAGATGTTATAAATTCTATTCAAAATGATAATTTTTTAAAAGAACAATGGAATAAATATCAGTGTTCTTATGAGTATGCAAAAGATATAAAATATGAGCAGTTAATTCACAGTATTAGTTCAATAAAAGAGATATATTTTTAATAGCAATTGAAATAAAAGCATTCGCAAGCCTATTGACTTTAGACAATCGATAGTCCACTACAATTTTTTGAATATAATTATTATAAATAATATTTATAAATAAAATTTTACGTGTTCGCTTGTTTTGTGTTTAAAAATGTTGTATAGTAATAAACATAGGAAATGAGAATAAGCAGATGTGGTTTGCCTCCAACAAGGAGGTGAGGCGTATGGTAGGAATACAAACATTAATTGCGACAGTATACATATTATATTATTCTTTAATAGGAATAACTATCATAGCTCTTACTTCAATAATAGCACTTGTAATACTACTTTGTAAGAGCAAATAAACCAAAAAAGACACATCTGTAAACTTCCCTAGTTAGATGTGTCAACACATTTATATTATGTGAACCACGTTTGTGGTTTCTCCATTTCCTATAATTATTATACACAGATTTATAGAAAAAGTCAAATAATTTTCAAGATTTTATAAAAGGTGTGAATAAAATGTTAGACAATTCTTTTAGCTATTGCATTAATGGAAAATGTAGTAAAAAAGATAAATGCTTAAGATTTATAGAAAAGAAAAATATAAATATTGGTGAAACGTATTTAGCATTAAATGAAGAAGAATGTTCAAAAAATAATTGCTATATAAATAAAAATGAATATTATAAAAAGATGATATTAGATGCAATAGAAAGAGAGCCAATAGATAACCTTGATAGAAAATTTTTATTAAATATATGTTGTTCTTTATTAAAGAAATCTGAAGAATTTAATTTAGATAATAAATTAAAACAGAAAATTAGAAATCTAGAAAATAATTAATATAAAAATAGAACTAGATTTACTTTTTTAGAAGAAATCTAGTTCAATAAACAAAAAATAAATATATAAATATATGATTTATTCTAAAAGCATTGTAGCAAAAAAAAAGCTAGAAGTCAACAAAAATAACAAATAATTTAAAAATTATAACGACTTAAATCTTTAAAAGCAGGGTCATATAAATTTTTACCTTCAAAATTAAATCTAGAGCCGTGACAAGGGCAGTCCCAAGTTTTATCAATATCGTTCCAAGAAAGAAGACAACCAAGATGCGTACAAATAGGCTTTACAGCAAAAATCTTACCATTTTTATCTTTATAAATACCAACTTTTTCACCATTAACTTCAATAATACTACCAGAATCATTTTTAATTTCAGAAAAGTTCATATTAGGTCTTTTAAGTTTATTAAATAAAAGAGAATTACTAGACTCTACAATCATATTTTTAAACTCATCATAATTTTTAATAGGTTTTAATCTAGAAGACTTAAATAAATACTCATACTTGTTATTATTCCCAATAATTTTATCAACAACAATATTACTTGCAACATTAGATAAAGTCATACCCCATTTTTTAAAACCAGTACCAACAAAAACATTAGGCATATTAGGAGCAAATGTTCCAATATAAGGAAGTTTATCTAAAGAAATACAATCTCTAGTATTCCACCTAAACAAAACCTCACAATCTGGATAATATTTTTTAGCAGTAGGTTCTAGTTTGCCATAAGTATCGTTATATGAACTAGGTTTACCAGTTCTATGGTCTCCACCACCAATTAAAAGAATATCTTTATTATTAAATTTAGCAGTCCTAAAAGAATAAATAGGATCTTTTGCTGAAATATACATACCATTAAATAAAGCTTTTTTAGTATCAACACCAATTATATAAGAAGAAGACTGATACATTTTTGTAAAATAAAAACCAGGAAAATTTATAAAAGGATAATGTGTAGCAATTATTACATATTTAGATTTTATATAATTATTATCAGTAAAAGTAATTAAATTATCAAAATCTGATTTTAAATCTTTAGCAGTAGTATTTTCGTAAATTTCTCCGCCATTATCTATAATAGATTTGCTTAAAAAAGCTAAGTATTTTACAGGGTTAAACTGTGCTTGGTTCTTAAAACAAAGTGCTATCTTAACTGGAAAAGGAAGCCCTGTTTTGGTTACAAGTTCTGGTTTGTAACCTAAATCTATAAGAGTATTATATTCTTTTTTTATAATATCAATTTCTTCATTTTTAGTAGTATATACAAAAGAATTTTGATATTCAAAATCACAATTAATATTTTCATCATCAATAATATTTTTTATATTTTTAATAGCCAATTCATTTACATATAAATAATCTTTAGCAAAAGTACTACTATAAGAATTAGCTAAATAATCATAAAATAAACCGTGCTGACTTGTTATTTTTGCTGTAGTATGACCTGTTGTTTTAGAGGAAATAAAATCTTTTTCTAAAATAGTTACCTTAAAGCCTAGTTTAGATAAATAATATCCACAAGTAATACCAAAAATACCAGCACCAATTATACATATATCAGTTTCTAGATTATCATCTAATTTATTTTTAATATTAATATTATCAAAAAGATTTTTATAAGAAAGCCATAAAGAACTCATAAAACTCACCTCAAAAATAGTATAACCACTTTTTTTGAATAAATAACAATTTTTCTGGAAAAATATTAATAATAGTGATATACTAATGTAGAAAATAAAAAACAAGGAGGAAGATTATGGAAGAAGAATTAAAGAAAAAGCTATTTAGAGATGAAACTACAGGTTGGGAAAATTTATCAGAAGAAGAAAGTAATAAACTAAACGAAGTATCTGATAGTTATATGGAATTTTTAAATAAAGCAAAAACAGAAAGAGAATTCATAAAATATGCAAAAGAATTAGCAGATGAAAATGGATATAGAGATATAATGACATTTGAAACATTAAAACCAGGTGATAAGGTATATTTTATAAACAGAAAGAAAAGTATGTATCTTGCAATAATAGGAGAAAATTCTATAGAAAGTGGACTACATATTATAGGTTCACACGTAGATTCTCCAAGGCTAGATTTAAAACCAAACCCATTATGTGAAGAAGGTGGGTTAGCATATTTTAAAACACATTATTATGGTGGAATTAAAAAATACCAATGGACAACAATACCACTTAGTATGATTGGTGTAATTGTTAAAACAAATGGTGAAGTAATAGATATAAATATAGGTGAAGATGAAAAAGACCCAATATTTACAATTACAGATTTATTACCACATTTAGCACAAGAACAAATGGAGAAAAAATTAAAAAATGGAATTGACGGTGAAAACTTAAGTCTTTTAATAGGAAGTATTCCATTTAAAAAAGGTGATAAAAAAGTTCCAGAAGGTGTTAAATTAAATATATTAAAAATCTTAAATGAAAAATATGGAATAACAGAAGAAGATTTAACAAGTGCTGAAATTGAATTAGTACCAGCATTTAAAGCAAGAACACTAGGGCTAGATAGTAGTATGGTTGCAGCATATGGGCAAGATGATAAAGTATGCGCATATACGTCACTACACGCAATGATGGAATTAGGAGAAGTAAAAAATACAGCTATATGTATTTTATCAGATAAAGAAGAAATTGGAAGTATGGGAAACACTGGTATGGAATCACATATGTTTGATTTCTTTATATCAGAAATTTTAAACAAATTAGGAGTAAATAAACCAAATTTATTAGACAAAGTATTTTGTTTTTCAAAAATGCTATCATCAGATGTTGATGCAGGTTTTGACCCATTATATGCGTCTGTATCAGATAAAACAAATGCAGGTTTTATAGGTAAAGGAATTAGCTTAAATAAATATACTGGCTCAAGAGGAAAATCAGGTGCTTCTGATGCAAATGCTGAATATGTAGCTTGGGTAAGAAATGTTTTAGAAAAACATAATATTAGATACCAAGTAGCAGAACTTGGAAAAGTAGACATTGGCGGAGGTGGAACAATAGCATATATTATAGCTAATAAAGGTGCAGATGTAATAGATTGTGGTGTACCAGTTCTTTCAATGCACGCTCCATATGAAGTAACAAGTAAATTTGATATTTATTCAGCATATAAAACATATAAAGCTTTCTGGGAAGAGTAGAATTAAAATAATAAATAGCGTATGAATTACAACATACGCTATTTTAAAATGAAAGAAAAATTATTTAAAATTTTTTAACAAATCAATAATTGAAGAAACAAATTCTTTTTCTTCTTCTGAAAGACTAGTTATTTTTAGGTAAAGATCCATATCTTTTTTAACATCTGGGTGTTTCATAAAAACTCCAAATAAAGTATCTGGTGGAACACCTAAAATATTCATATATTGTATCAAGTTCTGAGTTTTAACACCATTATTACCATTTTCAATTCTAGATATATATTTAAGAGAAATACCTAATTTCTCTGCTAATTCTTCTTGAGTGATTTTTGCCTTTTTTCTATAAGCTTTTAGTATTTTACCAAAATGTTTATCAATTTCTGCTTTTGAAAAAGAGTCCATATTAAGTTACCTCCAAAACCTTAAAGATACTATTATTAGTATAACAAGCTAAACATAATTAATGAACACATTAATACTGAGAGAAAATCATATGGAAAAATTTTCTAAAAACTCTCATAAACACTTGAAATTATGTGTTACATATGATAGTATCAAAATAGGAAAGGTACACTATTAGTTATACCCAGAAAAACAAAAGAATATGAGTTAATATACAAAAAAGAAAAGAAGGTATGTTAAATGGTAAGAGATGAAGAATATGTGGACTTTTTAAAACTAATAGTTTCGTGTATTAGTCAAGGTGATTATTGCTCAGCAAAGGAATTATCTAATCTAGAATTAGAAAAAATGACTAATAAAATTAAACAAAATAAGAAAAACAATTAATATTCCAGAGTTAAAACTGGAATATTTTTGTTAATTTAAAAATAATTGACATATTTATTAAAAGTGCTATAATACTTGCAGATTGTACAATACAATTTTAGGAGGCTTTAGATGGAAAAGAAACAAGAACAGCAAATACGGGATAAGCAAGGACTAGAAAAAATATTAAGAAAAATAGCTGAAAGGATTAGACAAGGGGGAGATTCTATAATTGTGGACAGAGAGGAACTTTCGGATAATATTAGAAAAGAACTCATCAAAAAAGGATATCTCATTTATCCAGTTTGCTATGGTAAGACGCGTATACGTATTTGCTGGTAGAAAACTTTTGAAGTCTAAACCACAGCTTATAGGTTTATATAAGCTAAAACGAATAGTATATCTTTGAAATTTAAAGGTATACTATTCTTTTTTAATAAATAATTATTGAAAAACAATAAAAAAGTATTGACAAAAAATAAAAGTTATAATATACTTATTGACAGTTAAAGGAGGAAGAATATGGGAATTATTATTATAATTAGTGGAATTTTAGCAATTGCACAATCAATACTATTTTGGGATAAAAAACCAGGAATTTCTGTATTTATATTTGTGTTTGCTTGTTTATTATATTTAATATATGTTTTAAATAAAAACAAAAAAATAGAAAATAAGAGAGCATTAATATTAGTTATTCCAATTGTTTTACTAAGTAGCACATATTTTATTTTTAACAATACATTATTTAATGTCTTAAATACAGTTGTAATTACAGTCTTAGGAATAATAATGTGTGTATATGCTTGTAAGAAAAGATTAACTACACCTAAATTTATAAGAAAGTGTAAAGATGTGTTTTTAGGTATGTTAGTACATATAAGTGATTTGCTAGACTGTTTTAAGACTAAAAGAGAAAGAAAAGAAAACGAATCTTTAGAAAAGGTAAAAAAAGTAGTAAAAGCATTGTTTATTTCTTTGCCTATTATATTAGTAGTTTTAGCATTATTAATGTCAGCAGATGAAATATTCCAAGGAATATTTGATGATGTATTTATTAATATAGGAGAACTTTTAACAGGAGAAGGTATAATAAAATTTTTATCAAGAATGAGTTTTATACTAATAACATTTTTACTATGTGGTGGTTTTATCATAAACCTAGTTAAAAGTGATACATTATTTAATGGAGAAGATGAAGAAACTAAAAAAAGAGAAATCAAATTTGAAAATTTAACAATAAATATGATACTTACTATATTAAATATTATTTATTTAATATTTAGTTTTATACAAATATCAAATTTATTTATGCATACAAGTAATAATTTAAACTTTGATTATGCAAGTTATGCAAGACAAGGCTTTTTCCAATTAATGTTTGTTTCATTTATAAATTTTGTAATACTTATAATTGCAAATGTAAATAAACAAGAAAAAACAAAAAGCCAAAAAATATATAATAAAATAATGAGCTTGTTAATAATGGTATTTACAATTATAATAATAATATCAGCATTTTATAGGATGAATTTATATATTGAAACATATGGATATACATATTTAAGGATATTTGTACAATTTATTTTAATTACAGAAATATTAATTTCAATACCAATAATGATAAAATTATTAGGTGCTAAAATTGATTTAGTAAAAACAAGTATTGTAATTACAACTTTTATGTATTTAATATTAAATTTTATGAATATTAACAACTTTATAGCTAGGGAAAACATTGATAAATATTTAGAAAATAAAGATGATATACATTTTGATTTAAATTATTTACAAAAACTAGGAACAGACGCGATTCCTCAAATAACAAGATTATTAAAAATAGAAAATGAAAACATAAAAGAAAGAGCAGAAAATTATTTGTTAGGACAAAGAAATACATTAAGAATATTTACAATGTCTTGGCAAGAATATAATATATCTAAAAAACAAGCAGTTGATATATTAAATGAATTAAATTTAAGAAGTAATACATTAACACTAGATAGATAAAGGAAGGTAGTAAAAGATGAAAGTTTTAGGAAAAAAGAGTTTATCTACATTAATTAAAATATTTTTATGGATATTATTTACAGTATGTTTAATAGTTGTAATACTTGGTGGAGTGATACTTATAAAAGATTTTACGTTTTTTAAATCAACTAATACACTAAAAACATTAATAATATTATATTTATCAAGCTGGCCAGCAAGTATACTAATAAGCCAGTTTATAGGAATATTTAAGTCTCTAGAAAATAATAATGTATTTGATAAAAATAATTTAAAGAGACTAAAAATAAGTTATATTTCATCAATTGTAATGGGACTTATGTATTTAATAAATAGTGTAATATTATTTTTAAATAAAGAAAATGAAAATTGGATGATTATTTATATGCTACTTACATATATAATAACATTAGTATTTTTAATATTTGGAGTTGGTTTAATAGTGCTTTCTGAAATATATAAAAGAGCTATTAAATATAAAGAAGAAAATGATTTAACAATATAAAAAGGAGGAGTTCATATGTCAATTATAGTTAATTTAGATGTAATGATGGCAAAAAGAAAAATAAGTTCACAAGAACTTTCTGAAAAAATTGGTATAACTCCTGCAAATTTATCTATTTTAAAAACTAATAAAGGAAAAGCAATTAGATTTTCAACATTAGATGCAATATGTAAAGAATTAGATTGTACACCAGGAGATATATTAGAATATAGAAAAAGTTAAGGGTATTTGGAAAATGGAAGAATATAAAGATAAGTTTTATGAAAAGTTAAAGGAACAAGAAGAGATAAAAGATTGTAAATTTTCTAATATAAATGAAAGAGAAATAAATTTAGAAAATTCAGATATTACAAGATGTGAATTTAAAAATTGTAAAATATTAGATTCTAATTTTGATAATTCTAGTTTTAGTAATATAGAATTTATAAATTGTGATTTTTCAAATAGCAGTTTTGTAGGTACATCTTTTGTAAGAGTAAAGTTTATAAACTGTAAAGCAGTTGGTTGTAATTTTACGGAAAGTAGTTTATTTGATGTAAGTATTAAGGAAAGTAATTTAAAATATATTAATTTTAATCTTACTAATTTTAAAAATATTTTTATAGAAAAGACAAATTTACAAAATAGTAGTATTAGTGAAGCAAAATTTAAAACAGTAAGTTTTAAAGAAGATGATTTACAAAATTGCCAATTGTTTAAAACAAGTTTAAATAAAATTGATTTTACAACTTGTAACATAGATGGGATAATTGTAGGTTTAGATGATGTTAAAGGTATGATAGTAAATAATATACAAGCAATAGAATTATCTAAATTACTTGGCATAATTATAAAAGATTAATTTTAAGGAGAAATAACATATGATAAGAAAATTTAAAGAAGAAGATACAACTGTGGTTATGACTATATGGACTAAAGGTAATTTTGAGGCACATAGTTTTATTGATAAAGATTATTGGTTACTAAATTACAATAAAGTAAAAGATGAATATTTAAAAAAATCTGAAACATATGTATATACTGAAAACAACGAGATTAAAGGTTTTATTAGTATTTTAAATAATGAATATATAGGAGCTCTTTTTATTAAAAGAGAATATAGAAAACAGGGAATAGGTAGAAAATTAATTAATTTTGTAAAAGATAAATATGATAAACTAACTTTAAATGTTTACGAGAAAAACATAAATGCAATTTTATTTTATACAAAGCTTGGTTTTATAAATCAAAAAATACAAATAGATGATAAAACAAATGAAAAAGAATATGTAATGGAGTGGAGAAAAGAAGAGGCTTAAAAATCTTACATTTTGTTATGATATGTTTGATTTTGTGTGAATTTGTACCAAAATTGTTCTTGATTTTGTGTGAAATACTACTTGAATTATTATTGATTTTGTGATAAAATATAATTGATTTTTATATTAGGAGAAAAAGTTATGAAAAGAAAAGCGTATAATGATATTTTAAAATGGAAGGAAGAAAGCCAAGGAAAAACAGCTCTATTAGTTGAGGGAGCTAGGCGTGTTGGAAAAAGTTATATTGTAGAAGAATTCGCAAAAGAAAATTATAAAAGCTATATCCTAATAGACTTTTCTAAAGTACCAAATCAAGTAAAAGAACTGTTTGATAATTATTTAGATAATTTAGATTATTTATTTATGTACATTTCGAATTATTATGGTGTAAAACTATATGAGCGTAATACATTATTTATATTTGATGAAATACAGTTTTGCCCAAGAGCAAGAGGAGCAATAAAACATCTAGTAGCTGACGGTAGATATGATTATATAGAAACAGGTTCTTTAATTTCAATTAAAAAAAATGTAAAAGATATTCTAATTCCTTCAGAAGAAGAAAAAATTAAAATGCATCCTATGGATTTTGAAGAGTTTTTGTGGGCAATGGGAAATGAGACTTTAATGGATTTTATAAAAGAGTGTTATAAAAATAAAAGGCAAATGGGAGAAGTACTTCATAGAAAAGCAATGGACTATTTCAAAGAATATTTAATTGTTGGAGGTATGCCTCAAGCAATTTTAGAGTATAGAAAATCAAGAGCCTTTGAGAAAACAGATAAGGTAAAAAGAAATATTTTAAAATTATATAGAGAAGACATAAGAAAATATTCTGATGAGTTGAATTTAAAAGTTGAGCAAATATTTGATACAATTCCGTCTGAACTTCAAAAACACGAAAAAAAATTTAATATATCAGATTTAGATGAAAATGCTAGGTATAGGAATTTTCAAGGAGCTTTTTATTGGCTATCAGATGCGTGTTTAATTAATATTGCACATAATACAACAGAACCTAATATTGGACTAGGACAAAGGATAGATAGTAATAGTTTAAAATGTTACTTTTTTGATACAGGTTTATTATTGTCTATGACATTTAATGAAAAAGATATCATAAATGAAGAAATATATAAAAAAATATTATTTAACAAATTATCATTTAACGAAGGTATGATTTTTGAAAATATAGTAGCTCAAATGTTAGTAACAAGCGGTAGAAAATTATATTTCTTTTCAAGAAATGATAGAAATAATTCGTCAGAAACAATGGAAATAGATTTCCTGATTTCTAAAGATAAAGTAACAGCTAAACACAATATAATACCAATAGAAGTTAAATCAGGAAAAAGATATACTTTTTCTTCACTTACAAAGTTACAAAATAAATATAAAGAATATTTAGGAGAAGCAATTGTAATACATACAAAAGATTTAAAAGAGGAAAATGGAATATTGTATCTTCCTATATATATGACCGAACTATTGTAAATGAAAAATATTAAAAGAAGAGGCTTAAATAGAATTTGCCTCTTCTTTTGATATATAACCATATTCAACCATTTTATTTAATACGTGTTCTTGTCTCTTTTTTGCTAAATCTGGGTTAACTGTAGGAGCATAAACAGAAGGAGCATTTGGAACACCAGCTAACATTGTTGCTTCATCTAATGTTAAATCTTTTGGTTCTTTATTATAATATCCCATACTTGCATCATAAATACCATAATAACCTTCACCAAAATAACAAGTGTTAACATATAAAGCTAATATATCATCTTTAGAATAATTTTTTTCGATATCAAATGCAGCAACTATTTCTCCTAATTTTCTAGTAGCTGTTTCATCTTGTGATAAAATAACATTTTTAGCTAGTTGTTGTGTTATTGTACTTCCACCTTCTCGTAATTCAAAGTTTGTAACATTTACCCATATAGCTCTTCCAATAGCAATAAAATCAATAGGACCGTGGTCGTAAAATCTGTGGTCTTCAACAGCAACAACAGCATTTATATAGTTTTTTGGAAGTTTACTAAAAGGTACAAAATGTTCATCATTTTCAATTTCGTCCATACGTGAAATAAGAGGTTTTTCTTTCAAGGCATCTGAATATACACTATATCCAACTATAAAACCAATTATTCCGGCAAGTAATATTAAAACAAGTAAAATTATAATTATCTTTTTAAATATTTTCAAAAGTATCACCTTCTTTTAAGCTATTATATACTAAAACTTTTTTTTATAAAAGGGCTTTAAGAAAATATTAAGAATACTTTTAATCACTTTTTCTTTATTTTTGAATAATATAAGAAAAAGGAGGCTAGTATGAAAATTTTATTTACAAAGATGCATGGACTTGGAAATGATTATATTTTTATAGATAGAACTAAAAATAAATACCAATTATTGCAAGAAGAGAAAATACCTAAAGTTGTAAGATATTTAAGTAAAGAACATTTTGGTATTGGTTCTGATGGAGTTATTTTCATAGAAAATAGTTTAATTGCAGATTTTAAAATGAGAATATTTAATAAAGATGGAACAGAAGCGGAAATGTGTGGAAATGGAATTAGATGTTTTGCAAAATACATATATGATAATAAAATGACATTAAAAAATAAAATTACTGTAGAAACTTTATGTGGTATAAAAGAAGTAGATTTTATAGAAAATAGTAAAGGTATTGTAGAAGAATATAGAGTAAATATGGGAGTTGGAAAATTCCAAGAAGTAGTTAAATTAAATATTTTAAATCAGATTTTTTATATAAATAAAGTAGATATGGGAAACCCACACGCAATAATATTTGTTAGAGATGTTAGTAAAATAAATATAGAAAAATATGGACCTTTAATTGAGAACAATAAAATATTTCCAAATAAAACGAACGTAGAATTTGTGCAGATTTTAGATAGAAATTTAATAAAAGTAAGAGTATGGGAGAGAGGCTCTTACGAAACTTATGCTTGTGGTACAGGTGCGTCAGCTTCTGTTGTTGCAGGAAAGTACCAAAAACTTTGTGATAAATCTGTAAAAGTTTTATTAAAAGGTGGAGAGTTATATATTAATATTGATGAAAATACAAACAATGTTTATATGCAAGGAATTGCAACTAAAGTATTTGACGGGGTAATAGAAATATAAAATTTATAAAAAAATATAAAATTTATAAAAAATACTTTGCTTGAAAAATTAAAATAAAAATTATATAATAGAAATATTCTTTCTATAAAGAAAAACTTTATGAAAGGAGGGCAATTTCATGAACAATTCTGATTTAATTTGGCGTTTGGTTGAAATAATACTGCAAAAAGAAAAAGAGCTAAATCAATTGGCAATTGATAATGATAATAAGACCAACGACAGTAAACAAAATGAGGTCTAGCCAACCGGAGAGAGTAATATAGCACTACCGCAATGCTATATTACTTTTTTTTATATAAAAAAGAATTAAATGCTACCGCACATTTAATTCTTTTCGTCAATTTCATGAACTTTTTTGTTACTTAATTAAGCTAACTATAGTATACTACTTTTTATATTATATGTCAAATTAAAAAAAATATGTGTTTTTTATAAACTAATTAATGTTTTTCTTTTAAAATTTCATCTATTATATCTTTAATTACAATACGTTCATTATAAGGATGTTTAACCCCCATATATTCAATATATAAATCATTTCCAAGACCAGGAAGAACTAAAATATCATCTTTATTCATCATATGAATAGCATATCTAATTGCTTCTGTTCTGTTAATTATAATTTTATATTTTCCACCTGTCTTTTTTAAACCAACTTCTATTTCTTTTGCTATTTGCATAGGGTCTTCAGTTCTTGCTTGGTCGCAAGTAAGAATAGTAAAATCTGCTAATCTTCCAGAAATTTCACCCATAATAGGACGTTTCTTTTTATCTCTATCTCCACCAACACCCCAAGTACAAATAACTCTACCTTTTGTATAAGGTTTTACAGTTTTTAAAATAGACTCTAAACTTGCTGGAGTGTGCGCATAATCTATCATAATTTTATAACCTAATTTATTAGGAACCATTTCACTTCTACCAAATACAGAAATATGACTTAATGCTTTTTTAATATTCTCATATGAAACATCAAAATATCTGCTAACAGCAATTGCCCCTAAAGCATTATATCCCATATATTTTCCAGGGATAGAAACTTCAATTTCTTTTTCATAATCAGATGTTACTAATGTAAAAGAAACAGAAGAATTAGAATATTTAAAATCTTTTGCCATAATATCTGCTTTGTTTTCTACACCAAATGTTATTAGATTTTTATCTTTTAATAAATTTGGTACTCTTGCTGTATATTCATTGTCTAAATTAATAACACAAGTAGGAGACATTTTTAGTAATGAAAGTTTAGCTTGGAAATAGTCTTCCATTGTTGGATGTTCTTTTGGACTTATATGGTCTTCACTTAAATTAGTAAATAAAGTAATATCAAAATCACAGCCAACTACTCTATCTAATTTCATAGCTTGTGAAGATACTTCTAAAACAACTATCTCTACATTATTTCTAACCATTAAATCAAGCATTTGTTGTATTTCGTAGCTTTCACCAGTTGTTCTATCATTTATTTTTATTTGTTTATCACCAATTAAAGTTTCAATACTTCCAATTAACCCTACTTTATATCCGTGTTCTTCTAAAATACCTTTTATCATATAAGTAGAAGTTGTTTTTCCTTTAGTACCGGTAACGCCTATTAATTTTAGTTTTTTAGAAGGGTTATTATATAAATTACAACTACTAATTGCTAAATTTTTTCTAATATTATCTAATTTAATAAATGTAATATTATCATAATTTAAAGAATTTAAATCTACATCTTTTTCTACAACAACAGCAGTTGCACCATTGTTTATTGCACTTTCTATAAAATCAGTTCCTTTTAATACATAACCTGTAATTGCAAAAAACAAGCCATTTTCTTTTATTAACCTAGAATCTGATGATATATTTGTTATATCTAATTCTAAATTTCCTTTTGTTTCTAAAATTTCAATATTTTTTAAAACTTCTTTTAATTTCATAATATAGACACCCTTTATAAAAATAAAGAGTTATTCGATTAATAACTCTTTTTAAAATGAATGGTGAGCCAGGAGGGATTCGAACCCCCGACACCAGGCTTAGAAGGCCTGTGCTCTATCCACCTGAGCTACTGACCCATATCCAAATGACAATTTATATAATAGCACAAAAAAAGCCCTGTGTCAACAAGTTGACAAGAAAAAATTAAAAAACTAGCCCGAATAATGCCAATAATACCAAAAAGAAGGAATAAAATATTAGATAATATCTTAACAAAATTAGCATTAAACTTAGATTTTAGAAATCTGCCAAAGAAAAGAGCAAGAAGATTACTAAAAACCATACCACAAATAGAACCTAGTATTAGTGTTATTTTATAATTTGGATAATTAATACCTAAGCCTAAAGAAGCGAGAAAAGTTTTATCACCAAGTTCGCCAATTATAATACTAAGTGCAATTACAAAAATATAATTCAATTTTATATTAGAAATTTTTTCTAAAAAAGAAGATTTATTTTTAGAGTCTATCTTTTTTTCTGGTAAAAAACCAAAAATTCCAAACAAAAGAAAAGAAATATATGTAAAAATTTCTAAATAAAATCTAAAAGTTTCATTTTCAAAAGAACCAAGTTTGCTACCAAAAAGAATAGCTAAACCGTGGCTAAAAAAAGTACCTATTGCAACACCGAAGTAATATGTTTTTTGCTCTATCTTTAGTAGAAAAAGATAAAACTAAAAGCTGAGTTTTATCACCAAGCTCAGATAAAAAAACAAGTGAAAAGCTGATAAAAAAAGTATAAATAAATTCCATAAAAAATACACCTCTTAATAATTTCTATGCACAAATATTTAACAATAGACGCTAAACTTTTACGGAAATACCAGCTACATAATGTGAAAGTTTTGTGAACAAGCTTTACTTTAAAAAAAGAAAATGATAATATTATATTCGATAAAAAGAGAATTTTAAAAAAGGAGGAATTTTTTGTGATAGAAGTTAAAAATGTTACAAAAAAATATGGAAAATTTGTAGCCATTGATAACATAAGTTTCACCATAAACGAAGGCGAAATAGTTGGACTTTTACGGACCGAATGGAGCAGGAAAAAGTACAACAATGAATATGTTAACAGGCTATATCGAACAAACAGAAGGAGATATTATAATTGACGGTTATGATATGTTAAAAAGACCAAAAAAAGCTAAAAAAGAAATTGGTTATATGCCAGAAGGAGTACCACTTTATACAGATTTAACAGTAAAAGAATTTGTAACATATATGGCAGAAATAAAAAAAGTAGATAGAAAGACAAGAAAAGAAAGAGTAGAAAAAATCATTGAGCAAACAGGCTTAAAAGATGTAGAAAAGAAATTAATAAAAAATCTATCTAGAGGTTATAAACAAAGAGTATCAATGGCAGGTGCATTAGTAGGAGAACCTAAAATATTAATTTTAGATGAACCAACAGTAGGTTTAGATCCAAAACAAATAACAGAAATAAGAAATCTAATAAAAGAACTTGGAAAAACACATACAGTAATACTAAGTTCACATATATTATCAGAAGTAAGTCAAATATGTAATAAAGTAATAATTATAAATAAGGGAAAACTAGTTGCAATAGACACACCAGAAAACTTAGAAAATAAAGTAAGTAACAAAAATTGTATTTATGTAACAGTAGAAGACACTGAAAATAAGATGAAAGACATTAAAGACAAAATAAAAGATATTAGTAAACTAGAATTAATAAAAGAAAATGAAGACGGAACCAAAGAATATATGATAGAATCAAAAGAAGGAATTGATTTAAGAAAAATCTTATTTACAGAACTTGCTAAAGAAAATATAACAATATTTGAGATGAAAAAAGCTGACAGCACATTAGAAGAAGCTTTTATGAAAGTAATAGAAGGAGGTAATAAATAATGTTTGCAGTAATGAAAAAAGAATTAAAAACTTATTTTTGTTCACCTGTTGGTTATGTATTTATAGGGCTATTTTTAATAATGTTTAGTATATTCTTTTATGTAGATGTATTCCAATATGGAAGTACAAACTTTGAATATATTTTTTATTCAGGTGCAACAATTCTTACATTTATTACTCCAATACTTACAATGAGAACGATAGCAGAAGAAAGAAAAAATGGAACAGAACAATTACTTTTAACATCACCACTTAGTATTACAAAAGTAGTATTAGGTAAGTTTATAGCAGCAACAATAATAGTAATAATTACAGAAATATGTACATTTTTATATTTTGGAATATTAAGCTTTTTTGGAACACCACACATTACAACAGCATTAGTAACATTACTTGGTTTTCTACTTCTTGCAGTTAGTTATATATCATTTGGAATTTTAGCATCTAGCATTACAGAAAATCAAATAATTGCAGGAGTAATAACAATAGGGTTTTTCATATTAACTTGGTTTTTACCAAACTTTAGTGAAGTATTTACTAATTTTTCATTAATAAATATGTTCTCTAAATTCCCAACAGGGCAAATTGATATTGCAGATACTGTAACATATGTAACATTTACAATATTGTGTTTACTTCTTACAGTTATAGTAATGCAAAGAAGAAAAAGTGTAAGATAGGAGGGAAGAAAATTGGAAAAAGATAAAAAAGAAAATTTAAAAGACGAAAATAAAAATAATAAACCAGTTAAGGTAGAAAAGAAAAAGAAAGAAAAAAAAGAAAGAAAACCAAGTAGATTTATCCAAATGATTAAGAAAAAATGGTTAATAGATGGAACAAAAACAATAATTTTAGTGTTAGTTTTAATAGCTGTATTTCTAGCAATAAACACAGTTTTACACAACTTAGACTTAGCACCAATAGACTTTAGCCAAGAAAAACTATATACATTAACAGATGAAAGTAAAGAAAAAGTTAAAAATATAGATAAAGATGTTCATATCTATTTTGTAGGTTATACTGATGAAGACTCAAATTTGGATTTAGCAAAACAATATCATAATGCTAATGAAAAAATAACAGCAGAAGCAGTAGATGTAAATAATAGACCAGATTTAGCAGATAAATATGGAATAGAAAGTGGTATGCAAGGAATAATTGTAGAGTGTGGAGAAAAATCACAAGTACTATCAGCATCTGATTTATACACATATGATACAACAACATATGAACAAATAAGTATAGCAGAAGAAAAATTAACAAGTGCAATTATGTCAGTAACAACAGATGATGTACCAAAAGTATATTTCTTAGAAGGATATAGCAGTTTTTCATTAAACCAAAATATGTATTTATTAAGTATGTATCTAGAAAATGAAATATATGAAGTAGATACATTAGATGTGTTATCAGTAGGAAATATACCAGAAGATTGTGATACATTAGTTATCACAACACCTACAAAAGATTTTGACGATATTGCAACAAAATCAATTACAGATTATATAAATAGAGGTGGAAATATCTTATGGTTAAATGCAGCAGTAGTAAATGAACAAGATTTCCCAAATGTAAATTCTATACTTGCAATGTATGGTGTAGAGCCATTTACAGTTGGAACAATAAGAGAAACAGACACATCAAAAATGCTAAGCAATTCACCAGACTTAATTATACCAGAATTAGAGTATAGTGAAGTAACTAAAGATTTATATAATACAACAGGAGCAATTTTTGTAAATGCAACTAAGATTAATGTAAATGAAGACGGCTTAGAAGATTTAAAAGTAAATAAAGTAGACTTAGCAAAAACAAGTGAAGGTGCTTATTTTAGAACTAACTTTAATAATCAACAAAATGGAGCAGTAGAAGGTGAAGAAACAGGAAGTTTCTTAGTAGGAGCAGAACTTGATAAAACAATAAAAGAAGCAAACGAGGAAACAGGAGAAAAAGAAGTAACATCAAAACTTGTTATATATGGTGAAAACTACTTTATATCAGATTATCAATTAAGCCAAAACTCACAATATGGAGCAATACAACTTGGATATAATAGAGATTTAATGTTAAATTCAATTTCATATTTAGTGGATAGACCAGAAGACATTACAGCGAGAAAATCTACAGGAACTGTAACATATAACGCAACTGAACAACAAGATACGATAATTAGAATTACAATATTTGCTGTACCAATACTAATTGTTTTAATTGGAATTATAGTATGGCAAGTAAGAAGAAGAAAAAAATAAAATAACTTTCAAGAATTTCTTGAAATAAAGGCAACCGCAATCCCATTGACTTTAGACAATGGGATTGCGGTTGCTAAAAGTATATTTGCTGTGTTATACTATCGGTATAGAAAAGTTGTTAAATTTAGTAAGAGTGAAAATAATCAAAATGGAGTTGAAACTTAAAAAGAATAAAAAACTTAATACCAAATAAGAAAATTATAATATTACAATTTAATAACAAAATGTAAAAAATATTGCAAAGCAAAAAAACATAATATATAATAAAAGACAAATAAGAAAAAGAAGGAGCAAATATAAAAATGAACAAAAATGCTAAAAATATTGATACTGTAGAGAGAGAGAGAGCTATACTTTATAAAAATAAAGTATAGAGTATTAATATATGTTTTAAAAAAGATGGTGATGAAAATCTACAAAAGTAGGTTTTGGTCGCCATCTTTTCATACTTTAGAGAGGAGATGTTTTTAATGATAAGAAGAGAAAAAGGAGTAACATTAGTTGCACTAGTAGTAACAATAATAGTATTAATAATATTAGCAAGTATAACAATAGGAGCAATAAGAGGAGACGATGGAATAATAAATCAGTCAAAGGATGCAAAAGAGGAAGTAGAAAAGCAACAATGGGAAGAAAGGATAGATAGTGCAATAATAGATGCCGAAGGAAAACATAGGAATCCAACACTTGATCAAGTAATAGAAGAGCTAATAAAAGATGGGGTAATAGATTCTAAAGACCAGGTGGATGAAAATGGAACAATAACAACAAATGAACCAGTTTATGAAATAGAAGGAAAATTAGATGAATATTTAGATAAAGAAGAGCCAGAAGAACCAGAGAATCCCGATGAACCAATACTTGGAGAACATATAGTAACATATGATTATAGAACAAATGGAGGGACATCATCAGAAGGAACAAGTATGAAGTTAAAAGAAGGAGAAAAAGTGGATTTAAGTGTAGAGTCATTTAAAACAGGTTATGAGTTTGTTGGATGGAATACAAATAAAGATGAACATGAAGGATTAAGTTCATTAAAGATGGGAACAAGTAATATAACATTATATGCAATATATAAAAAGGAAATAGTAGCAACATTTAATAGTTGGAATGGAAGTAGAACACAAAAAGAGCAAAAAATAGGAACAATATATAATAATGAAACAGAAGTAGGAATAATAGCACCAAAAATAGAGAACACAAGTAAAAATGGAACGAATTACACAGCAAGAGGATGGGGAGAGATAAATAGAGGAGATGCAGAGATAGTAGCTCAATCAGAAGGTTCAATACGAATAGGTAGTAACAATGAATATTATGCGTTATATCAAGGAAGTACAACAACAACATTTTATTACTATAATGGAAGTAAACAAGCATCAGTACAAGGGAATGCATCAAAGACAATGAATGCATCAGGAGAAGAAATTACATCAGAAGGAACAGGAGTACCAAGTGAAGTAATAGGAAGTTTAGGACCATATGGAACAAATTATGCAGGTGTATCAACAGATATAAACTCAACATCACCAGCAGTAATAGATTCATCCCATACAGTATATTATGCATATTATGGAACAGATATAGATTTTTATTATGGGAACGGAAATAGTCAAAAAGGAAGAAGGGTAGCAACAACAAATGGAAGTGGTTATACAACAAGTGTAACAGGAGAGCCACAACCAGAAAGTTATAATAATCTAAGTTTTAGCAATTGGTCAGGAGACGAAGGAAGTAATTATGAGGCAACACCAAGTACAACTACATTTACAGAATATTATGCAGTTTATAGTGGAGTAAAAGAAGTAAGATTTTATTATTATAACTATTCTCAAACTTCAACAACAGCAACAGGAACAGCGGGATATGTATCAACGAAAAATGGTATTGCATCGACAGGAGGAACAGTAACAGTACCAACAGAAGTAAGAAATAGTAGTGGCCCAAATGGAACTAGTTATTTAGGAGTATCTACAAGTACTAATTCATCAGAAGGAACAAATTCAACAACTGTAAGTTTAGATAATTCAAATTATTATGCTTATTATAGTACACAAATAACATATTATTATGGAAGTGGATATAGTAGAAAAACAACAAGAAGAAGTGTTTCTGATGGAATTAACTATGTTACTACTGTAGATGAAAATTATAGACCAGTAAACCATGACAGTGCTACATTTAAATGTTGGTCTACAACCTCTAATTATGAAACAGCAGTAGAACCAAACGAAACATCGAAAACAGTATTATATGCAGTATATGAAAGAGAAGTTGAGGTAACATTTAATTATTATAGTTATGGAATAATGCGTACAACTGCATCTGGTACAAGAACATATATATCTAATTCATCGGGAATAACAAAAAATGAAGGAAGTGTAGATATACCAGATGAAGTGAAATCTAGTAAAGGAAAACTTGGTATGAGTTATGCTTTTGTATCGACTTCGATGCAAAATACGAGTCCTGTTATACCAACAACAGAGGCACCAACAACATATTATGCAATATACAGCAGAGAAATAACTGTTACACTGATGACGTATTATAATATGGCAGATACTTCTACAAAGACAACAGTATATGAATTTTCAAATGGAAGTAGTATTGCAACAGGTGTGACTTTAGGTAGAGCACCAAATACATCAGGATTTACATTTAAAGGATGGGCTGAAACAAGTAGCCCAACAGCAAGTACAATATCATACACACAATATTTAACAGATGATGTAACTTACTATGCTTTATATGAAAGAAGTTATGTAATAAGTTATGACTTAAATGGAGGTACTGGAAATATATCCTCACAACAATATACAGTAACTAGGAATTATTTGGGACAGGAAGGTAAGGGAAACCCTATTACAATAGCTTCAGGAGCGACAAAATCTGGATATGGGTTTGTATATTGGAATACCAATAGTAGTGGAACAGGAACAGTGTATAAACCTGGAGAAAGTATTACTACTGACCAAGATATGTGTTTATATGCAATATGGTATAAAATTACTGTACCTAGAAGTATATCTTCGAAGCAAGGTGAAGTAGTTAAAATGGTTGCAAGTTTTGAAGACATAAATGATGTTACATCATATAAATTATATAAAGCATCAAGTGCTACAGGAAAAGGTACTGAAGTTAATTTTGATAGTAGAATATATTCAAACATGAATAGCAGTACGATTATAATAACAATAACCCAGTTTAAAAGTTCGGATGTAGGATATTATTATTTAGGAATAACAACGAACACATATGGAAACACTATTGAGATAGAATCTCCTAGAACAAAAATAAAATTTGTACAGTAATATTAATATACAAACGATACAATTTATATACTTTTATTATAGTTGTAATTATTTAAAATAAAAGAGAGCATTTATTTGACATTAAAATATGGAAATAGCGGGTATAAAAAATATCCGCTATACAACTTTAAAACAAAAAATAATTTAAAATAAAAATAATTAATTGTCCTAATTTGGCGGAATATATTTTATTAGTTTTCCAACTTCGTAATTAATTGTTTTATATATTCTAGCTAGTATTTTTAAAGCTACTTTTTGATATTATTTTTTTCAATTGAAATAACCTGACTTAGTAACAAACATAAATGCATTCGTTGTATGATTTATATAAGTTTCAAATTTGTAGAAAGAAATATTAAAATTTAAAATGTACTAGAAGTATAATATAAAGTGTTCTTAAATTATAATACAAAATTAAAAATAAAATTGAAAAATGTATAAAAATTATTGATATTTTTCTATACAAATGATATAATATTATTAAAGAAGGTGATAATATGTCATATGTAAAAAGAAATATAGAAAAAATTTTTAGAGATATGGAAAAAACATTTCCAGTAATTATGGTTACAGGACCAAGGCAAGTTGGAAAAACAACAATGTTAAGTCAATTGACTAAAAACGAAAAAATAAATAGTACAACATTAGATGATATTAATGTAAGAGCATTAGCAAAAGAAGACCCAGAATTATTTTTAAGAACATATGAAACACCATTAATTATAGATGAATTCCAATATGCACCAAATTTATTATCATATATAAAAATTTTAATAGATAATAAAAGATTAGAGAAAGTAAACGGTAAAAAGGAAAATGTTAATGGTTTGTTTTATTTAACAGGTTCACAAATATTCCAAATGATGGAGGGAACATCTGAATCTCTAGCAGGAAGAGTTGGAATTTTAGACTTATATACATTAAGTAATAGAGAAATAAATGGTTTAGAAGGAAATGTATTTTTACCAGATTTAGAATTGTTAAAGAAAAGAGAAAAAACAGAACTATTAGCAACACCTAGTTTGTTTGAGAAAATTTTAAACGGTGGATATCCAGAAATATATGTAACACCTAATATAGATAGAGAAAAATTTTTTGAAAGTTATATAAGAACTTATATAGAAAGAGATATAAGAAGATTTATAAATGTACAAGACGAAATAAAATTTTATAGATTTATTTGTAGTATAGCAGCAAGGACAGCACAAGAATTAAATATGGTAGATATCTGCAAAGATGTTGGAATAACAAGTATGACAGGTGAAAAATGGTTATCCATATTAGTAAATACAGGTTTGGTATTTTTACTTCAGCCATATTCAAACAATACAGTAGCAAGAATAGTAAAAAGACCCAAAATATATTTTACAGATACAGGGCTTAGTTGTTATTTAGCAGGTTTTTTAGATAATGTAACTTTAGAAAAAAGTAGTTATAGTGGAGCAATATTTGAGACATATGTAGTTACAGAAATATTAAAATCTTTTACAAATAATGGTAAAGATGCAAAAAAATATTTATATTATTATAGAGATAACAACGGAAAAGAAATAGATTTATTAATTATATATAATAATAAGGTATATCCACTAGAAATTAAAAAAAGTGCAAACCCTAAAATAGATTCTATAAAAAACTTTGATATTGTAAATAAATTTGGTATGGAAATAGGAAATGGTGGAGTAATTTGTATGAAAAAAGATATCTTTCCTATAGATAAAGATAATAATTATATACCGATAGAATATTTATAAAAAATTAATAATTTAATAATATTAGAAAGCAAGAAATTTTCTTGCTTTTTTATATATCTTATAGTAAAATAAAAACATCAAAACCAAGGAGAAAAAGAAATGAAAGATGTATGGAAAGATATAGAGCCAGAAGTAAAAAAAATAAACAAAAAAAAGTTAATAATAACAACAATAGTAGTAATAATTGCAATAGCAATTATTATAATAGTTGGCTTGTATATGACAAATCGTGATGTTAGAGATTGGATAGATAGAAATATATTTAGAAAAGAAGTAGAACAAGATAAAGCAATAACAATAGATTTTAATGAAACATTAAATTCAAATGTATATGCATTTAATAAATATATAGGGATACTAAACCAAACAAAATTTACTATATATGGAAACACAGGAAATAAAGAAGAAGAGCTAGAAATACAAATATCTAACCCAATATTTAGTTCAGCAAATAGATTTTTAGCAATAGCAGAAAATGGTGGACAAAGATTATATTTAATATCTGATAAAAGTATATCTTGGCAGGCAGAAATAGACGGAAATATATCACAAATCTTTGTGAATAAAAATGGATATGTAGCAGTAACAATAACAGGAACAAGCCATAAAGCAGTAATAAAAACATATAGCCCAGACGGAAAAGAAATGTTTACAACATTTTTAGCAAACACGAGAGCAGTAGATATAAGTATATCAAATGATAACAAATATCTAGCGATTGCAGAAGTAGATACATCAGGAGCTGTTATACAATCAAGTGTTAGAATAATGTCTGTAGATAAAGCAGAAAAAGACCCAACAAATTCATTAGAAAAAACATATAAGAGTGAAGCTGGAAAACTTATTACAAATATAAAATACCAAGATAAGAATAAATTAGTTTGTATGTATACAGATTCTGTAAGCATTATAGAAAATGAAACAGAAAATGAATTAGTAAATAGTAATGATAAGAAAATAACATTCCAATCAATAGACTTAGAAAATAGTGTATGCTATGTAGAAGAAAAATCATCAGGGCTATTTACAGCAGACTCAATTGTAAACATAGTAAATGCAGACACAAAAGAAACAAAACAATATTTAGTAAATTATGTAGCAAAAGAAATATATACAAATGGAAATATAATAGCATTAAACTTAGGAACAGATATAGAATTTGTAAGTACAGGAGGTTGGCTTGTTAAAAGGTATGTAGCTAACCAAGAAATAACAAATATAGTTGTTTCAGACTCTATTGCAGGAATTATTTATAGAGATAAAATAGAAATTATAAATTTATAAAAAAGGAGAATATTATGGGAATTGTAATTGATATTATAGTAATTTTATTTATATTATTATCAGTGTTTTTAGGATATAAAAAAGGGTTAGTAGCACTAGGAATACATTTAGTAGCATTTATTGTAGCTTTGGTTGTAGCATTTGTATTATATAGGCCAATAGGGGCTCTAGTAATAACCAATACAAATATAGATGAAAGCTTGCAAGAAACAATAGAAACAAAATTAGAAGAAGTAGTAAATACTGAAAATGGAGAAACATCAGAAATAAGTTTAATTGGAGAAATTAAAACGGAAACACTATCAGAAACAGCAAAAACATTATCAGTAAATATCATATATGGAGTAACAATAATAGCATTATTTATAATACTAAGGATAGCACTTGTATTTATAACAGCCATAGCAAATTGGATAGCAGAACTACCAATATTAAAACAAGTAAATAAAACAGGTGGAATTTTATATGGGCTACTAAGAGGTTTATTAATAGTTTATTTAATTTTATTAGTTATGAATTTAATAATAAGCTTAAACCCTCAAAGTGGCATAAACCAAGCAATTAGCGAAACATATTTAACAAAACTAATGATGCAATATAATGTTTTTAATTTATTTTTCTAAAAAATGCGTATATTAGTTGATATTTAAGACAAATTTTGTTATACTTGTAACATACGAATTTAGGAGTTGAGAATTTTGAAAGATAATAATAAAAACAAAGGAAAAAATAAAACAAAAAATAAAGTAAAAAATGTAAAAAATAATACAAAACAAAATAATATAAATAAAAGAAAGAAAAAAAGAATATGGCCTAAAGTGTTATTAATAATATTATTAATATTATTGATAGCAGGTGGAGTATTTGCATATAAAGTATATAAAAATGGTGGTGGACTTACAGGAATATTAGCAACAGCGGTAGGACATGATGAAAATACTAAGAAAAACTTGGAAGAATTTAAATGTCTAGTCTTAGGAATAAGCACAGATGAAGAAGGAGCACTTCTTACAGATACAATAATGGTAGCATCATATAACCCTAATACTCAAAAAGCAACACTATTGTCTATTCCAAGAGACACATATACAGGAACAAACCCAGCAAAAGCAACACCATATCAAAAAATAAACTCTGTATATAGTAGAAAAGAAGATCCACAAGATGTTTTAGATGCAGTAAATAAAGTAACAGGTTTGAATTTGGAATATTATGTAATAGTAAAAACAGAAGGCTTTATAAAATTAGTAGATGCAATAGGTGGAGTTACATTTAATGTACCAATAGATATGGACTATGATGATGAACATCAAAATTTACACATACACTTAAAAGCAGGAGAACAATTACTAGACGGAGATAAAGCAGAACAATTAGTACGCTTTAGACATAACAATGATGGTACTTCATATCCGGAAGAATATGGTGATAATGATGTAGGAAGGATGAGAACTCAAAGAGAATTTATGATGGCAGTAATAAAACAAACAGCAAAAGTAGAGAACATATTTAAATTAGGCGAAATTTTAGATGTAGCAGAAGAAAATGTAATAACAAATATAAATTTTGATGTAGCAAAAGATTATATACCATATGCAGTAGAATTTAATACAGAAAACTTGCTTACAGCAGTTCTTCCAGGAGAAAACACAAACAAAAATGATGCAGGAACTTGGGTATTTGTAGCAGATGAAGACGAAACAGCAAAATTAATACAAGAACTATTTTATGATAGAGACAAACCAGAAGAAGAAACAACAGGGGGAAATACTACAAATAATACTAATACAACAGGAACAAGTACAGTTTCAACAAAAAGTAAATCTGAAATAAAAATAGAAATAATAAATGGAACAGGAGTAAGCAAAAACTTACAATTAGCAGTAGATGATTTAGAAGAAGCAGGATATAAAGTAACAAGAACAGGAAGCACTAATACAACTTCAAAAACAATAATAATGAACAAGAAAAATGTTAGTGGAGCTGTGTTAGAAGGAATAGAAGATGCAATAGGAATAGGAACAGTAGAAGATACAGAATCTAGTTCAAGTAAAGTTGATGTAACAATAATTTTAGGAAGAGACTATAACAATGAATAAAAAATAAAGATAAGTTACTACTTTTAGTAACTTATCTTTAAAACAAAATTATTAAAATTCTTATTTTTAATTAATTTTCTTTATTATCATTATTATTTTCATTAATATCTACATTTTCAACATTTCCTTTAGGTTTAGAAAGTTTAAAAATAATAATAAATAAAATTATAATAACAACAATTGTAGAACCGTATAAAAATATAAGTAATTAAATTAGACTTTTCTACATCATTCGCAGCAATCAAATCACTTGTATAACTAACTCCGTTAAGGTTGTAAGTAACTTTACCTAAAACCTGTCCTTCTCTAATTGGAGCAGTAATCTCATCATCAGTAACAACAACTTGTGTTGCATCTGTTAAAAAATCATTAGAAGTATTTACTAAAACTGGTAAATCTTCAGAAATTAACAAATTTAAGTTTTTAGTATCATTAGTAGCATTTTTAACAGTAATAGTTGTAATAACATCATTTTCATTATAAATATTTTCTATTTTATAATTAGAAAATATATAATCAAAAACATTTCTTGTATCTAAAAATCTGTTATCACTACCTAAAATAACACAAATTACTTCTAAATCATTATTATAGGCAGAAGAAACTAAACACTCCTTAGCGTGGCTTGTAAAACCAGTTTTACCAGTAGAAGCATATTGATAATAGTTATCATTTCCAGCAATTAAAAGCTCATTTGTAGAATTATATTTTCTAGGCTCACTCATATTTGTAGCAGGAATAGCACAAGAAGCTTTTCCACTTATTTTTCTAAAAGTTTCATTTTGTAGGCAATACTTCATAATATAAGCTAAATCATAAGCAGTAGTATAATGGTTTTCATCTTGTAAACCATAAGGGTTAGTAAAATGAGTATCACTTAAACCTAGTTCATTAACTTTAGTATTCATCATAGAAACGAAACTTTGGACAGAGCCACCAACATATTCAGCAAGGACATTTGCAGCATCATTAGCAGAGTGAACAAGTAAAAGTTCTAATAATTGTTCAATAGTAAACTCTTCTCCAATCTGAATATCAGCTGTAACATAACCTTGGGGAATAGTAGAAATAGCAGTATAACTAGCAGTTGTCTTATCATTTAAATTACAATTTTCTAAAACAATAATAGCAGTTACAATTTTAGTAGTACTTGCTGGATACATTCTTTGCTTCTCATTTTTACTAAAAAGAGCTTTATTAGTCCAGTTATCTATTGCATAACAAGTAGCAGTATCGCTAATTGTTGGAGTATCAGAAGCACAAGAAATATATGAATATGAATTTACAAAAATAATTAAAAATGCTAAAAGCATTATAATAAAAATTTTCTTAACTTTCATTAAAAACTCCTTATAAAATCATCATCTTTTTTACTAAATTAAATTTATTTTACTTATATTACTTATATTAATTATCTTACTTAAAATAATATACATTATTTCGACAAAATTTTCAATAAAATGTAAACAATTAAAAATAAAAAAATATTAAATAAAAATAATTAAATAAAAATAATTAAATAAAAAAATATATAAAACTAAAAACAAAAAATAAAGAAAGGTGTGGTAAATATGAAATATATTAATAGAAAACAAAAGAAAATATTAATTATAGTAATTACTATTATAACAATAGGAGTAGCATATTATGCATATACGTCATTTGGAAAAAATGATTTTACAATAGAAAGTTCAAATTTGGAAATAAACGGTGTAAATGAAGAAGAAAAAAGTAAAGTCGAAAATGGTGTTGATAGTGAAGAAAAAGAAGATGAAAATAGTGAAAATAAGATAATAGTACATATATCAGGAGAAGTAAAAAACCAAGGAGTGGTGGAATTAGAAGAAAATAGCAGAGTAAATGACGCAATAGAAAAAGCAGGAGGGGTAACAGAAAATGCATATATGAAAGATATAAATTTAGCATATAAGTTAGAAGACGGTATGAAAATATATATACCAAGTAAAGAAGAAGTAGAAAATAGTAAAAATAATGGTACAAGTGTAAATGGTGGTGTTTCTAGTAGCAATGAATATTATAGTTATGGTGAAAACACAAATGGAAGTTCAAATGTAAATAGTAAAAAAGATGAAAGTAATAAAAAAGTAAATATAAACACAGCAAACAAAGAAGAATTAGACACTCTGCCAGGAATAGGAGAAGCAACAGCAGGTAAAATAATAGACTACAGAAACAAAAATGGAAAGTTCAAAACAAAAGAAGAAATAAAAGAAGTAAGCGGAATAGGAGATAGCAAATATGAGCAAATAAAAGACTTAATAGAAATTTGAGAATTTTGGGGACGGGGCATTTTTGTCGCATTTTTACAAATATTTCCATTATGCGACAAAAATGCCCCGTCCCAAATTTTCTCATTTTCTCTTGACAATTTCTTTTTTTAATAGTAAAATGTTAGCGTAAGCTAACAAAAAGGAGCAAGGTATGAAGATTAGTAGTTCTCAAGAAGAATATTTAAAAACAATTTATCTTTTAGAAAAAAATAATAAAAAAGTTAGAGTTACTGATATTGCTGAAAAACTTAAAATAACTAAACCTAGTGTAAATAAAGGAATAAATACTTTAAAAGATATAGGGCTTGTAAATTATAAAGCATATGGAAATATTTCTTTAACAGAGGAAGGAAGAAATTTAGCAATAGGAATTATAAAAAGACAAGATATATTAGAAATGTTTTTAGTAAATGTTTTAGAAATAGAAAAGAATAAAGCAATAGAAGAAGCTAAAGCTTTAAAATATGCAATATCAGAAGAAACAGCAACAAAACTTAATAAATATATAACAGAAGTTTTACACCTTGAAGATTTAGAGTGTGGCTATAATATAAATAATGAAAAATGTAGAAATTGTTTAAGGGTTACTTTAAACAAGCAAAACAAAAAAGAAAAATAATATATAAAAAATGTAAATAATTTAAATGGAGGATATAAATATGTTAGAACTTAAAAATGTATGTTTTACAAGAGATAATAAAAAAATATTAGATAATATAAATTTAAAAATAGATACTAATAAATTTATAGCAATAACAGGACCAAATGGTTCAGGAAAATCTACTTTGGTTAAAATGATTATGGGGATAGAAAAACCAGATTCTGGAGAGATTATTTTTGACGGAAAGGATATAACAAATTTAAAAATAAATGAAAGAGCAAATTTAGGAATTAGTTTTGCTTTCCAACAACCTGTAAAGTTTAAAGGTATTACTGTTTATGATTTACTAAAAATTGCTTCTAAGAAAAATATTACTAAAAAAGAAGCGTGTGAGGTTTTATCAAGAGTAGGACTTTGTGCTAAAGAATATGTTGATAGGGAAGTAAATGGTTCTTTATCTGGTGGTGAACTAAAAAGAATAGAAATTGCAACTGTAGCCCTTAGAGGTTCTAAGCTTGCTATTTTTGATGAGCCAGAAGCAGGAATAGATTTATGGAGTTTTAATAATTTGATAGAAGTTTTTGAAAATATGAGGGAATTAGTTAAAGGAACAACTTTAATTATTTCACATCAAGAAAGAATATTAAATATAGCAGATGAAGTTATTTTAATGAGAAGAGGTAAAATAGAAAAGATAGGAAGTAGCAAAGAAATTTTAGAAAATAATATAAAAAATAGTATTAATTGTTGTAAAGTAAAGAAAGTAGGTGGAAATAAATGTCAAAATTAAATGATGAATTATTAAGCGATATAGATGAAGGGCTATTAGAAGAGGTTTCAGGCTTGGAAAGATTAAAAGACGGAGCTTATAATATAAGAAAAAATGGACAAGGTATTGAAAGAAAGATTACTGAAAATGTAAATATTATAACTAAACAAGATAAACCAGGAATTAATATATATGTAAAGGAAAATACAAAGTTTGAAATAGTTCATATTCCAGTTATAATAACAGAAAGTGGTTTAAAAGATGTTGTTTATAATGATTTTTATATTGGTAAAAATGCGTATACATATATAATTGCAGGGTGTGGAATTCATAATGACCACCATAAAGATTCACAGCATAATGGAATTCATAGATTTTTCCTAGAGGAAGGTGCCAGAGTTAAATATGTGGAAAAACATTATGGAGAAGGTGTTGGTGATGGAAAAAGAATTTTAAACCCTATAACTGAAGTGTATTTAAAAAAAGATAGTTCTTTAGAAATGGAAAGTGTGCAAATTAAAGGTGTTGATTCTACTATTAGAGAAACAAAAGGTGTTCTAGAAGAAGGTGCTAACCTTGTTGTTACAGAGAAAATTATGACAGGTGGAGAGCAATTTGCAAAGACTATTTTTGATGTACAGTTAAATGGAGATAATTCTAGTGCACACGTAACTTCAAGGTCTGTTGCACAAGATAATTCTAGACAATATTTTATTTCTAAAATATATGGTAATGCAAAATGTTTTTCACATAGTGAGTGTGATGCAATTATACAAGATAAAGCAATTGTTACTGCAACACCAGAAGTTACTGCAAATAATGTAGATGCAAACCTTATTCACGAGGCAGCAATTGGTAAGATTGCAGGTGAACAAATAACTAAACTTATGACTTTAGGACTTGCTGAAGAAGAGGCAGAGCAAGAAATTATTAATGGTTTTTTACGTTAAAAAAGACCAACAAAAAGTCAGCCTAAAGTTTTAATAAAGATACAATGTATCTTCAATTACATAAGAAACAGGTAATACTTCTTCTGAATCGGAGTTTATCTCAAAGATAGGACGATTAGAAGAAGTATCTTTATATACAGAAACTGTTACTGTACCACATTTCTCTAGTTCTAGATTTGTCTCTTTCAAATTTCTCACCCCTTTTTCTTTCGTGCTTTTTCATTATACACTTATGAAAATAAAAGTATAGTGTTTTTTTACAAAAGTGGGAAAATAGTTTATAAAAATTACAAAAAAATAAACTACCTTTTGGTAGTTCTATACAATTTATAATTTCTAACAATAAAATTTAACATTGTTTGTTCCATAAAAAGCTTTCCATTCTGATACAATTAAAAAATAGTTGGCTTCTATTGCTATGAGTAAGTTTTTTAAATCTTTATTAGGTATTTTGCTATTATTATTTGCTAAAATACAATTTCCACTTTTTGTAAGCCATACTTTTGTTGAATTAGCTTGTGGGTTACCTTTTGATATATGTACGTGTATAGGTTCAAAATTTTCATTTGCCCAAAAATATATTGTATATCCTAAATATTTAAACAAGTTAGGCACTTTGTATACCTCCTCTAGCAGTTTCAAAGAAAAAAGCAGCACCTTTTTCTACAACTTTTTTAAAAGTTTCTATTTCTTTTTCAGAATAATTCCCGTCCTTTTTTACAATATCGTAACTTGGAAGTTCGAAAATTACTGTATCAAAACCATTTTCTGTAGGTCTTTCAAAACAAACAATCAAATATTCTTGTCCATTATCTTTTTTACGAATATCAGAAAAAACAACTAATGTTCCGTCTGGATATGTTACAAATTCGTGCATCATTTATATCACTTCCTTTTGATAAGTTACTAACAATAAAATTTAATATCTTTAACACTATCAATATGATAATATTCTTTCCAAGTAGAAACTATTAAAAAATAGTGTTTAGATATAATATTTAATAGTTTATTTAAATCACTATCAGGAATTCTACTCTTGTTATTTGCTAATATACACCCACCAGCTTGAGTTAACCAAACTTTTGTAGAATTTTTTGTAGGATTTCCTTTTGATATATGTATATGAATTGGTTCATTGTTTTCATTTGACCAAAAATATATTTTATAACCTGAAATCTCAAAAATACTAGGCAAATTTAAGACCTCCTTCTTTAGCATATCTATAAAAAAGGTCTGAACTATTTTTAACAACTTGTTTAAAAAATTCTATTTCTTCATCAGAATAATTACCTTCCCAAACAGTAACTTCATAAGTTGGTAACTTAATTCTAACAGAATCAAAACCATTTTTAGTAGGTCTTTCAAAATGAACATCTACACACTCTTGTCCATTATCATCTGTATATATATTTGAAAAAGTAACTTCTGTTCCGTCTGGATAATTAACATATGGATACATCATAATTTGAGCTCTCCTTACTAAAAAAACATAAAAAGATATATTCCTTTTATGTTAAAAAATGGTTGCGGGGGATAGACTCGAACTACCGACCTCAGGGTTATGAGCCCTGCGAGCTGCCAACTGCTCCACCCCGCGATATTTATTTTGACTTCTTTAAAGGAATATGATATTATCTCCTAAAGAATTAGTACATTATTAATTTTACTACTAAAAACTATTTATGTCAATAGAAAACAAGCAAAAAATATTGAAAATTCTTGGAAATTAATAAAAATATAGTAAAATTTATATACTAATACTATTATATGAAAAAAATCATATAAATATTACAAAAAAATAATAAAAAATTTAAAAATAAATATAATAAGGAAAAGAGGCTTATTTATGGAATTACCAGTAATAATATGTTTAATAATACCATTTTTAGGAACAGTATTAGGTTCTGGTATGGTATTTCTTATGAAAAATAAAATAAATGTAAAATTACAAAAAATGCTTTTAGGCTTTGCATCTGGAGTAATGATGTCAGCATCTGTATGGTCATTATTAATACCATCAATTGATATGGCAAAATCACAAGGAGAAATAGAGTGGCTACCAGCATCTGTTGGCTTTTTACTAGGTATTGGCTTTTTATTATTCCTAGATACATTAATACCACATTTACATTTAAACAGTAAAAAACCAGAAGGAATAAAAACTAAATTAAAAAATGAAATAATGCTAGTATTAGCTGTAACTTTACACAATATTCCAGAGGGTATGGCTGTTGGGGTTGTACTTGCAGGAGCTATAAATGGACAAGTTGGTTTGAGTTTAGCAGGTGGAATTGCATTAGCTGTAGGAATAGCAATTCAAAACTTTCCAGAAGGTGCAATAATTTCAATGCCATTAGAAGCGGAAGGAAAATCAAAATTAAAATCATTTGGATATGGAGTATTATCTGGAATAGTAGAACCAATTGCAGCAATAATTACAATATTATTAACAGGACTTGTAACGCCAATACTTCCATATTTACTAGCATTTGCAGCAGGAGCAATGATGTATGTTGTAGTAGAAGAATTAATACCAGAATCACAAGAAGGAGAGCACTCAAATATTGGAACAATAGGAGTTGCAATAGGTTTTGTACTAATGATGATATTAGATATAGCTTTAGGCTAAAAAAACTATGCAAAATAGAAAAAAGATGATATAATGGCAAAAAAGAAAAAGGAGGAATTAATAATGAATAAAGAATTAATTATTAAAAAATGTAAATCTTGTGGAGCAACAGTTAAAGTTATAAATGACTGTAACTGTAACGGTTGTGGAATTGTATGTTGTGGAGAGCCAATGGAAAAATTAGTGCCAAACTCAGTAGATGCAGCAGTAGAAAAACACGTACCTACATATGAAAAAGTAGGTGATGAAATAATAGTTAGAGTAAACCACGTAATGGAAGAAGAACACTTTATAGAGTGGGTAAGTATGGTAGAAGAAAATAAAGAAATAACTGTAGAATTTAAACCTGGAGAAAAAGCAGAAGTAAAATTCCCATATGTAAAAGGAGCAATGCTTTATGCTTATTGTAATAAACACGGTTTATGGAAAAAAGAAGTAGAGTAGAGGAAAATTTTTATGGACTATGTTTTTACTTTTATAGAAGGTTTTGCAAGCTTTATTTCACCTTGTGTATTACCTATGCTTCCTATATATATTTCTTATTTTATAGGAGAAGATAATAAAAAAGTATCAAAAGCTGTAATAAACTCAATAGGGTTTGTGTTAGGGTTTTCAATAGTTTTTATATTATTATCAATATTTGCGAGTAGTTTTGGTGGAATAATAAGCCAAAATATTAAATATATTAAAATAGTATTTGGAATTATTATAATATTACTTGGCTTAAACTATATGGAAATAATAAAAATAAATTTATTAAATAAATCAAAAGGAATCAATAAAAAAGTAAAAGATTTAAATTTTATAAAATCATTAGCTTTTGGGATGATATTTTCAATTAGTTGGACACCATGTATAGGCACATTTTTAGCATCTGCATTACTTTTGATTGCAAAAAATCAAGATATGGTAAAAGGAATATTGTTAATGATTGTATATAGTATAGGGCTTGGAATACCTTTTATTATATCAGCAGTATTATTAGAAAAATTAAAAGAAGCTTTTAATTTTATAAAAAAACATTATGATATAATAAAAAAGATTTCAGGAATAATCTTAATAATTATGGGAATTTATATGATATTATTTTAAGGAGAGTATATGAAAAATAAAATAATATGGTTTATAATTTTTGTAATTCTTGTAATAGCTATAATTCTAGCAAGTAGATTTGTAAACAAGCAAGGAGAAGAAACTATACAAGAAAGCAAAGAAAATACAAATATATTAAATGAGGGGGAAGAGAATATGAATATTATAAAAGTATCAGACGAGAATTTTGAACAAGAAGTATTAAATAGTAATATACCAGTATTAGTAGACTTCTATGCAGATTGGTGTGGTCCTTGTAAAATGTTATCACCAATAGTAGATGAAGTAGCTAAGGAAAATGATGATATTAAAGTTGTAAAAGTAAATGTAGATGAATCACAAAATACAGCTATAAAATACCAAGTAATGTCAATACCAACATTAGTTGTTATTAAAAATGGAAACGAGGTAAATCGTTCAGTTGGTTTAATTGATAAACAAGAAGTTTTAAATTTAGTAAAATAAAAATATAAAATTAGTTTAGATTTTTTCTAGACTAATTTTATTTTAAGGAGGCATTTATGAAAATAGTAATAATTGGAGGAGTAGCAGGTGGAGCAACAACAGCTGCAAGACTTAGAAGATTAGATGAAAAAGCAGAAATAATAATGATAGATAAAGGGAATCATATATCTTTTGCAAATTGCGGACTTCCATATTATATAGGTGATGTTATAAAAGATAAAGATGATTTATTACTACAAACACCAGAAAGCTTTAAACAAAGATTTAATATAGATGTACGAATCAGACAAAAGGTGTTAAAAATAAATAAAGAAGAAAAGAAAATTTTAGTAGAAAAGAAAGATGGTAAAGAGCAATATGAAGAAACTTATGATAAATTAATTATATCTACAGGAGCAGAACCAATAAATCACGTAGATTTTTTAGAAGGAAACGAGAGAGTAAAAACGTTAAGAACAATAGAAGATGCACAAGCAATAAAACAACATATTAAAAGTGGTAATGTAAAAGATGTCGTAATAGTTGGTGGTGGTTATATTGGTGTGGAAATGGCAGAGAACTTAAGAAATTATGAAGACTTAAATATAACAATAGTTCAAAGTAATGACCATTTAATAGGACCTTTAGACAAAGATATGGCTTGTTTTGTACATAGAGAATTACGTAAAAATGGAATTAATATTATTTTAAATAATGGTTTATCTGAAATAGAACAAGATGGAGATAAATTAAATGTTATATTAGATAATGGAGAATTAAAAGCTGATTTTGTTATATTAAGTATTGGAGTAAAACCAGAAGGCGTAATAGGTTTAGTTTCTGGGTTAACAGTAAGATATAATGGTGCTATTGATGTAAATGAATATTTACAGACAAAAAATAAAGATATTTATGCAATAGGAGATGTTATAATTACAGAAAATACAGTTACAGGATATAGTAATTATACACCTTTAGCAGGTCCAGCAAATAGACAAGCAAGGATAGTTGCAAATAATATTGCAGGAAAAATAAACCCATATGAAGGAAGTATAGGTAGTAGTATTATAAAAATATTTGATTATAGTTTAGCAATGACAGGTTTAAATGAGAAAACTTGTCAAGAAAAACATTTAAGTGCAAGTTCAATTATAATATCACCAAACTCACACGCAAGCTATTATCCAGGCTCAACACCTATATTAATAAAATGTTGGTATAATAGAGGAAATGGACAAATATATGGAGGACAAGTATGGGGAAAAGAAGGTGTGGATAAAATTTGTGATATTTTAGCAGTGGCGGTAAAAATGAAAATGACTGCATATGATTTAGAAAAATTAGAATTATGCTATGCACCACCATATTCTTCTGCTAAAAGTCCTGTAAACATTTTAGGAAATAGCATAGTAAATAATATAGAAAGATTAGTAAGAACAGTTACGTGGCAAGAAGTAGAAGATTTAAAGAAAAGGGAAAAATATTTAATTTTAGATGTAAGAACAGATGAAGAATATGAAAGAGGACATTTTGAAAATGCTATACATATTCCATTAGATGATTTAAGAAAAAGATTAAATGAATTAGATAAAACTAAGAAATATTTAATTTATTGTAGAACAGGTCTTAGAAGTTATCTTGCGTGTAGAATTTTAGTCCAAAATGGTTTTGATGTTTATAACATTACAGGTGGATATTCTTTCTATAAAGTAATTAGTAAAAATTAAGGAGAAAAAAATGGGAAATGTAAATAGTAATGAAATTACTGTAAAAGTAAATGTAAGTATTAAAGAAATGGAAAAAATATTAATAAATAAAGGTTTTAAACTAAGTGATAAATTTACGTGTGAAGATAATTACTTTATTCCAAAAGATGTGGATATAAAAAGTGAAACTATTAGAGAAATTATAAAAAAAGCTATTATTATAAGAAAAGTCAGAAATGATAAAGTATTAGTGTTTAAGAAGAAAAATATAAATGAAAACGGAGATATATTAGAACAAGAAAAATTTGAGTGTGATATCTTAGATATTGATAAAGCAAAAAAGTTTTTAGAAGCGATTGGTTATAAAAATGTAATGAATATTTCTGAAAAAGATATTTGTTATAGTAAAGATGGTTTAAAATTAGCTTTTAAAGATATAAAAAATGGTGATATTTTAATGGAAGTAGAAACACAAGATATAGAGGGTTTTAGAACTACCAAAGAATTAAAAGAAAAATTACTAAAATTAAATTTACCAATTGATACTAGCAACTTTTTTGTAAAGAAAGCAGAAGTAGAATTAGAAAAAGTAATATTAGGAGAGAATAATGGATAAAGATTTAGCAAATATAATAAGAAATAATATACCAAATGATTATTGTAAGAAATTATGCTTAGATGTTATGGAAGAAGAAAATGAAAGGAATAGCTTATCAGATTTTAGAGATGAGAAAATTATGCTTTACTGCCTTATTTATGGCGATAGTTATTTTGTAAATAGAATATATAAAGAAAAAGATTTCTCTAAAATTAGTCATTCTACTATAAATTTTAGGTATATATATCTTTATAATTTATTTAAGGAAAATAAACGTGATGAGGAATTAGAAGAAGAATTATTTTTAGTTTATAGTAATAAAAAAGAAATGAAAAAGTTAAACAAAGAAATAAATTCTCTAAGTATGATTAATTTCTTTAGAAAACTAATTAGGTTTTATAATAAAAAAGATGAAGATGAAGTAATCAAAAATTCTACAATTATGAATCTTAGGTTAGATATTATTTCTTCTTGTATACAATATAAAGTATTAACAAAAATATTGTTTTTAGAAGAAAATAAGAAAATTCATAGATTATTAAATTGGAATATTTCTAGAGTAATGAGATGTAATACAATAGAAGATAAATTGTGGCTTATGTAAAACTAGGATCTTATTCCTAGTTTTAACATTTTATAAAATATTTTAAACTACAACACATTTTGTGGTTAAATATTATATAAAAATATTAATCTTAAGTTTGTTTTAGCTTAGAAAATGGTTGTATACACAAGAAATGTGAAAGTTTTGTGAATTTTAGCACTCTGCTATTGACTTTGCTAAAAATAGTTGTATAATATAAATGTAAAAAGAAAAAAATAAAAGTACTTTTATTAAAAATCAAATATGTGCTACCAGCAAAATGGTGTCAACACATAAAATAAAAAAAGAGGAGTTGATTATTATGATGATGATACCAAGAAGACACGATTTTGATTTATGGGATGAAATGTTTAGAGATCCATTTTTCACAGAAAGTGAAAGTAAATTAATGAAAACAGACATAAAGGAGAAAAAAGACAAATACGTAATTGATATAGACTTACCAGGATATGAAAAAGACGGAATCAAAGTAGAAATACAAGATGGATATTTAACAGTACACGCAAAAGTTGATAAATCAGAAGATGATAGCGAAAAAGGAAAATATGTACGAAAAGAAAGATATACTGGGGAATGTTCAAGAAGTTTCTATGTAGGAGATAATGTTAAGGAAGAAGATATTAAAGCTAAATTTACAAATGGAACTTTAAGACTTGAAATTCCTAAAAAAGAGGACAAAAAAGAACTTCCAGAAAAGAAATATATTCCAATAGAATAATAAAAAAGGCTCATATATAAAAATATATGGGCTTTTTATTTTGTGAATTTTTTGTAAAAATAGTTTTAAAAAAATTTAACTATGTTATAATAAAAAATATGGAAAGATATAAAAATATTAATAATAAAAACAATTTAATAAGAAAAGTAATAAATTTTTGTAGAGAAAACCCTAAAAAAGTTAGAAATTTATTAATAGCAATAATAATTTTAGTAGTAATTTCTATAGGAGTTTCAATGATAGTAGAAGAAAGTAAAAAACAAAAATATGTAATTTATAATGGTGAAAATTTAAATGAGGAAAAATATCCAGGATATAAAGAATTAATAGACAAATTACAAGAAAATCACCCTAATTGGATATTTACTTTATTTTATACAAAATTAGATTGGAACGAAGTAATTGAAAATGAAGGGCATATAGATGGGAATTTATATCCTTCTAATCTAGTACCAGATTCTTCTGAATATCCAGATGACTGGAAATGTGAAATTGATAAAGATAAAAGATTTGATAATGGTACTTGGATGTGTGCTTCTGATAAAGCTATAAAATATAAAATGGATTCAAGAAACATCTTAAATGAAGAAAATATTTTCCAATTTAAAGAATTAAATTATGTTGAAAATGCACAAACAATAGAAGGCTTAGAAGAAATAACAAATGGAACTTTTTTAGAAGGTGATAGTATTTGCAGGGCTATAATAGAGGCGGGAAAAAAATCTAATTTAGACCCATATTTTATAGCATCAAGGTTAATACAAGAACAAGGAAGAGATGGAACTACTATGTCTAAAGGATATGAGTATAATGGAGCTATTGTATATAACCCTTTTAACATAAATGCAATTGGAAATTCTAGAGATGAAATATTAAATAATGCTGCGGCATATGCATATGAGCAAGGTTGGGATAGTTTAGAAAAAGCAATTGTGGGTGGAATAGGTTATATGAAAGAAGGCTATATAAATGAAGGGCAAAATACATTATACTTACAAAAATTTGATGTTGTAAAAATAGAAGGTTTATATAAACACCAGTATATGCAAAACTTACTTGCACCAACTTCTGAAGCAAAAAATATGAAATCTATTTATGAATATTCTAATACAGTAGATTCTAATCTTAATTTTATAATACCTTTATATGAAAATATGCCAGAAGAAATATCAGAAGAATAAAAAATGATATTGTTATAAATGATTTCAAATGATAAAATAAGAAAAAAGGAAAGGAAGTGTTTAAATAGTGAAATTAGAAAATAAAGTTGCTATCGTAACAGGTGGAGCTATGGGAAATGGCTTAGGAATTGTAGAGGTTTTCTTAAAATACGGAGCTAAAGTTGCAATTTTTGATTATTCGGAAAAATTAGTGGAAACTGTAATGGAGCTAAAAAAACAAGGAAAAGAGGTTAAAGGCTTTTTTGCAGATATAAGAAATAGAAAAACTATTAAAGAATGCGTAGCTAAGGTTATGGAAGAATATGGAAAAATAGATATTTTAGTAAATAATGCCGGAGTTGCAAAACTTACACCATTTTTAGAAACGACAGATGAGATTAGAGATTTCCATTTTGATATTAATATTAAAGGAGCCTGGAATATGGCTCAAGAAGTTTTACCATATATGAAGGAAGGTGCTTCAATTGTTAATCTTTCTTCTGTAACAGGTACAATGGTTGCAGATACTGGAGAAGTTGCCTATGCTACAACAAAAGCGGCATTACTAGGTTTTACAAAAGGACTAGCTGCTGAAGTTGTAAGTAAGAAAATAAGAGTAAATGCTATTCTTCCAGGTTATATTATGACTCCAATGGTTGAAGGTATTGCAAAAGATTCTGATAGTAATAACCCAGATTCAGTTGTAAAAGGAATTGCTAAAGGTATTCCTATGGGTAGACTTGGTACAATAGAAGAATTAGGAGAACTTGCAGCATTTTTAGCAAGCGAAGAGGCTTCTTATATTACAGGTCAAAGTTTTGTAATAGATGGTGGTTCAACATTACCAGAAACAATGAGTGTGGGGGTGTAGATATGGTTTTGTTTATAGAATATCCAAAATGTTCTACTTGTAAGAAGGCTAAAAAATGGTTATTAGATAATAATATAGAGTTCACAGATAGAAATATTGTAGAAGATACACCAACTGAAGAAGAATTAAAAAAATGGATAAAAGAGAGTAAAAAAGATATTAAAAAATTCTTTAACACAAGTGGTTTAAAATATAAAGAACTTAATTTAAAAGAAAAACTAATAAATATGACAGATGAAGAAAAAATAAAATTATTATCAAGTGATGGGATGCTTATTAAAAGACCACTTGTAATTACTGAAAACAAAATTCTTACAGGGTTTAGAGAGGAAGAGTGGAAAGAAACTTTTAGAAAATAAAATTAAAATAAAGTATAGAAAACAAATTTCTATGCTTTATTTTTTTCTTAAATATTTCTCATAAGTATTATTAAATGTTTTAAAAAATCTATTGTTTCTGTTATTTCTAGTTCTGAATAATTATTTAATAATTCTTTTGTTTTATTAATCGAATTATCATCTAAACCAAATAATATGTAATCAGCAGAATGACCACTTATATTTCTTAATCTTTTTAAACTACTATAAACTAAATTGCCTTTTCCTTCTTCTACTAAGCCTAAGAATTGACTAGAAATACCTATTTCTTTAGCTAATTGTGTTTTATTCATTTTTAATTCATTTTCTCTTATGTTTTTAATTCTTAAACCTTGTTTTTCTTGTTCTATTTTTTCAATATTAATTTCACTACTATTTTTTCTTCCCATACATCTCACCCTTTATACTTTTTGTTCATTGTACAATATAAAAATGACAATTGCGTAAATAAAAATAATAGTGAAATATAGTATTTTATAGAACTTTATGGTATATTATGTAATGTAAAAAAAGCAAAGGAGGAGTTTAAAAATGAAACCAATGAAAATTTTAATTATTGAAGATGATGTAAATGAGTGTAACAATTTTAGAGATTGTATTAACAAAAGAGATGATTTTGAATTAGTTGGAATAACTGATTCAGATGTAGAAGGTTTGAAACTTACAAGATTGAAGCACCCAGACGGTATTGTTTTAGATATAGAACTAAACAATAGTAGAAGTGGTGGTAATACTGATTCATTGGAGTTTATACCAAATTTAAGGAAAATGAATTTGAATTTTAAACCAATAATAATTGTAACAACACATATAAATTCAGATACAACTTATCAAATACTTCATAAAGAGAAAGTAGATTTGATTGCATACAAAGACCATCCAAAATATTCTCCTGATTATGTTTTAAATAGTTTTTTAAGATATAGAGATAATTCTAGAGAAGCTGATGTTAAAACTTTTAAGGAAGAATTAGAGTCAGAGGAAGATAAAATATCATACTTAATTAATTATGAACTTGATTTGATAGGTATTTCTAATAAGATGAAAGGCAGAAAATATATTTTTGATGCTATTATGTATTTGATACAAAATGAAGATAGTGATTTAAATGTTATTCAATATTTAACTAAAATTCATAAAAAGTCTGAAACTACAATTACAAATGGTATCAAAAATGCTATTATCCACGCTTGGAGAGCTTCATCTGTAGATGATTTACTAATTTATTATACTGCTAAAATTAATTATAAAACTGGAATACCTACACCAATGGAATTCATTTATTTCTATGTAGATAAAATTAAGAAAGAAATCTAGTATTAAAAAATACTAGGTTTTTTTATTTTATACCATATTTTCTCATCACGAAATACCATTAGAGCTAAGCCACTCAATGGTATTTTTTTAATGACAAAGGAAACAAAAAAATACTAAAGAAGAAAGGGTGGTGAGAGTATGGACTGGTTAGAGTTACTGGCTAAATGGGTAAGTTTATGGATATAATATAAAAATAAATAACAATAAAAAGGATAATCAATATAAAAAGTAATATTGATTATCCTTTTGGTTTTATGTATAATAATATAAGAAAGAAGGTAATAATGGAAAATATAATATTTCAAAAGGAGAGTATTCAAAATATAGTAGACTTAATGAAAATATTCTTTATTTGTTTTTATACATATTATACAAATTTAAGAATAACTAATAAAAGAATATCTATCATAAAAATAACATACATTTTTATAATTGCTATAATTGCAAAAATATTAGAAAAATCAATAGGAAATGTATATGCGATTATCAGTATGGTTATTTTAATAAGTATAATTTGTAACACAAAAGAAAGTAATAATTTTCCACAACAATTGTTGATTACAAATATATCTTTAAGTATTAATTATATTCTGTTTTTTCTAAGTATATTATTAACTTTTATACCAGTAATTTTAATAAATATTCAGAATGAATATATAACTCTAATAATAATGATATGTATTTATTCAAGTTTAATAATATATGTTAATAGAATAAAAAAGTTTAAAAAAGGTTTAATATTTTTAAAGGATAAATTAAAAAATGAGTTTGTTGATATATTAGTAATAAATATTAGTATAATAATTTTATTTATAGTTATTTTATTATCAAGTTATAAAGAAATGATTACATCAAAACTGATGATGGGTTTGATTATATTTTGTATTATAATGTTTTTTACAATAAAAGAGGCATTACAGCTATACTATAAACAGAAAATGTTAGTAAAAGATTTAGAAGAAACAAAGACGGAATTGGAAGAAAAGAATAATAGGATAAAAGAATTAGAAAAAGAAATAATAAAATCAGGTAAAAGAAGTCATTCAATATCACATAGGCAAGATATATTAGAACATAAATTAGAAGAATTAAGTATGAAAAGTGAAATATCAGAAATGGATATAAAATCAAGAATAGAAAAAGTTGGAAAAGATATAAGAAAAGAACCAGTAATAGTATTAGCTAAAACAGGAATTGTTGAGATAGATGATGTATTAGACTATATGAAATCAGAATGTTCGAAGAAGAAAATAGACTTTCAATTACAATTAAGTGGCAACATCTATAAAATGATAAATAACTATGTAAGTAAAGATGAATTAGAAATATTATTAGCAGACCATATAAAAAATGCAATCATAGCAATTGAGTATAGTGAGAATATTAATAAAAGTATATTAGTAAGACTTGGAAGATTAGACGGAACTTATGGTTTATATGTATATGACTCAGGTATAGAATTTGAAATAGAAACATTTTTAAAATTAGGAAAGAAACCAGCAACAACACATAAAGATTCAGGTGGTACCGGTATGGGCTTTATGAACACGTTTGATACATTAAGAAAACACAATGCAAGTTTTATAATAGAAGAATATGGAAAGCCAGTAACAGATAATTTCACAAAAGTATTAAAATTCAAATTTGATAATAAAAATGAATTTAAGATTTGTACATATAGAAAAGAAGAAATAGAAAAACAAGATAAAGAAGAAATATTAAATGTAGAAAATCTAATGTTTTAGTAATAAAAACTCTATATTAGCATAAGAATTAATAAAGGAGGCTTATCTAATATGGAGTTTTTAAAAAGTTTATTTAATAAAATAAAAGAAAGTAAACTAATAAAAGCACAATTAATAGTAATATTATTTAGTTTAGTATTAGGAACATTATTACATTTTACATACCAGTGGTCTGGAAATAATCTATTTGTTGGAAGTTTTAGTGCAGTAAATGAAAGTGTATGGGAACATTTAAAATTAGTATTTTATCCAATGTTAATAGCAATGATAATAGAATATTTCTTTGTAAAAAAAGATGTTAATAATTATATAGAAGCAAAAACAATAGGAATATTTACAGCTATATTTTTTATAATAGTAAGTTTTTATACATATTCAGGAATAATAGGAACAAGCATAATTGTAATAGATATTTTAATATTTATATTAAGTATAATATTAGGAGAATATGTAGCATATAGGCTTATGAAAAGAAAAGATGAAAGTACAGTTCTAACAACTAGTTTATCAATTATAATTTTATTATTTTTACTTTTATGTTTTATAATATTTACATATGTACCACCAGAAGTAAACTTATTTCGTGATATAACAACAGGTATGTATGGTATATAAAGGCTAAAGATTTTTACTTTAGTCTTTTTTCGTTCACAAACAATTCACAAAACAACTGTTGAAATTACACATAAACCTATGTATAATTATAACAGTTTAAATTTAAAGTGTTTTAAATCAAAATTTAATTTAAAAATCAAAAATTTAATTTGAAATGAAAAATTTAATCTAAAAAATTTCCAAAAAACTAAAATATTTAGATATCTGAGGTCATTACACCCCTATTTTGAACATTTTTAAACTGGCATAATAAAATTCCCCGATTATTTTTTGTCCCTTTAATATTTGTTAATCTATTGAAAAAATCAGTAATGACCTCAGATATCTAAATATTAAAAAAGAAAGAGAGGTAAAATGGTAAAAGTAAAAACAGAAAAAGAAACAATTACAATGAATATAATATGTGAATACTTAGAAAATAGTAATTATATCATAATAGAAAAAGATTTTAGATACAGAAAAAGAAAAGTAGATATAATAGCATATGATACAATCACAAAAGAATTAGTATTTGTAGACTTAAGAACATATTATACAATTGATGAATTAATGGAAGAAGAAATTATAGAAAAAGAAGAAGATTTTAAATATGTAGCAAAACGTTATAATCGAGACTATGGGTTATATGATATACCTATAAGATTTGATAAAATAAAAATATTTTTAATAAATAATATTTATAAAATAAAACACTTTAAAAATATATATTAAAAGGGTTGTTTAAAATAATTTATTTTAAACAACCACATATTTAAAACCTAATTAATTCATTATACATTTCGATTGCAAAATTATCTGTCATACCAGATATATATGAAATTATTGCCCTTGAAAAATCTTCTTTAATAGAAATATCAAAAACAATTTTATTTTTTAATTTTAATTCTTCGCGGTTAGAAAAATTACAATAATTTTCTAAATAATGGTAAAAACCGTCGATTAGTTTTGGGTAAAATTTTTCTAATGCTTTTAAATTTTTTAGAGTATTTTTATTATCAAAACACTCAAATAATATGTTATAAATCTCATTAATAACAAGTTCAAAATACTTAATAGAAGTTACAGTTCTTCTAGAAAAATAAATATGTTTATAATTAAAATCTTTTATTTTATTTAATAAATCATAAGCTTTTTTAGAAAAACATAACCCTTTTTCGTAAGAAGAGTTTTGACATAAGTCACAAACAAAGTAATTTATTATAGTACTGTTATTTAAAACTTCAGAAGAGTTGTAATTTAATAAATCATATAGTTCTTGTAAATGTTCATCTAATATTCCCAAAGTTATAGCATCTTCTATATCACGACCTATATATGAGATTTTATCAGAGATTTTAACAACACAAGCTTCCCAAGTATATGGTGCATATTCATTTGGTTTTTTATAATCAGTTAAATCAATAAATTCATCTCTTGGTCTTAAAGCATTTTCGTTAATTTCTCCACAGTGTGAAATAATACCGTCTCTTACACCATATGTTAAATCTAGGTTTTGTTTATAACCACTATGGTCTTCTAATAATTCAATATTATCAACAAAATTTAAACCATTTTGTTCGTGCCAAAATCTAGTTCCTAAATCTCTTTCAGATATTTTAGAAAGTATTTTTTCACCTGCGTGTCCAAATGGGCTATGACCTAAATCGTGGGCAACTGCAATTGCTTTTGTTAGTTCTAAATTTAACCCTAAATATTTTGCTATTGTATAACTAATTGATTCTACGTGTGTTACGTGTTCACTTCTAGTACAAATGTGGTCATTTTCTGGTGAAAAAAATACTTGTGTTTTATGTTTTAACCTTCTGTAAGCATTTGAGTGAATAATTCTCGTGTAATCTCTATCAAAAGGTGTTCTAATATCAGTAGGTTTAGTTTCTAAAGGTGTAAGTCTTGAAATTACATTTTCCCATTTGGGGTTATCTTTATTAATTGACTGTTGTTTAAAAGAATTTTCCATATATATTCATCCTTTCTAGTTTTATATAAATAGTTTATAACAAAAAATAACAAAAGTCTACTAAGAAAAAATAAAAGGTACAAAAGTAAAAGATTTTGTGAGAAAAAAAGAGAAAATTAAACAAAAGTAATAGTTTTTATCAAAGAATAAAAATTGATTTAATAATAAACATAAATTATAATATAAAGGAGGAGTTTAAAATAAAAGTTTTTACGGAAAAAGATTATTTCAGAGCATTAAAATTATTTCCACAAATAAGAGAAATTGAGTTAAAAGAAAAAGATGATACATATGGTATTGCACTAACTGAAGAAGAATATATAAAAAATGAACACGATAAATTATTCAAAAAAATATTAGAAATACCAAAAGAAGTAGAAAGTGTAATAAGAAAAGCAGTAGATTTAGGGCAATATGATAAATTAGAATTAGAATCAGTTAGAAATGAATTTGTAACTGAAGATTATAAAGGAAAACAAGTAGATATCTTATATAAATTAAAAGGTAAAGAAGTTTACTTTTTAATAGAACATCAATCAAAAAATGATTATTATATGCCACTTAGAATAACAGATTATGAAATGCAAATAATGAAACATAGTTTTAGAAAAAGAAATTATAAAGGAAAATTGCAAGCAAAAATAATAGCAATTGTAATATATACAGGAGTTGGAAGGTGGAGAGTACCACAAAGTATATTGGAAATACAAGAACAGTTTGGATATAAGCTAAAACCAAATCAAAATTATCTTGGTATTGGTGAGTATAATGTTATTGATGTTAATAATTATACAAAACAAGAATTATTAGAAGAAGGAACATTATTAAGTAAAGCATTATTAATAGAAAAGGTTAGAAAAGAAGGAGAATTACTTGATGTTTTAGATGAAATTATCAAAAGAACTAAGGAAAATGAAATTGGAATTATGATTGGTATATTTAGATATGTACTTGTAAAAGACTTAGGAAAAGAAGCATCTGAAAAATATATTAAAATTTTAAAAGAAGGAGGTAAAAAAGATATGTTAGAATCAATGTATGCTTTAAGAGAGGATAGAAGGAAAACACTTTTAAAAAGTGAAAAAAGAGGTGAGAAAATAGGTAAAAAATTAGGAATTATAGAAACAGCACAAAATATGTTTAAAGAAAACATAGATGTAGACTTAATAGAAAAAGTAACAGGTTTAAGTAGAAAAGAATTTATGTAAGATGAAAAGTAAAGAGTTATGATAACTTTTTACTTTTTTCTTTCTATATTTTAAAAATTCTATTGACTAAAAAAATATAAATAGTATAATGAATTTGGCAAAAAAATAAAGATAAGATAAAGAGAAAAATAAAAAAGAAATAAAAGAAAGAAGGAGATAAAATGTTTACAGTAAAAAGAGATGATTTTGATGAAAATACAGACGATATATTAAATTCTATTAATAAAATGTTAGAAAAGAATAAAAAAGAAAAAGAAGAAAATAAAGAAGAAAGCAAAGAAGAAAAAGATAATAAATAAGATTAATAAAAACAAAAAAGTAAAAGAGGTATTAAAAATGGGAAAATTATTTGTAATAGACGGAACAGACGGAAGTGGAAAACAGACACAATTTGATAAACTACAAGAAAGATTAAAAAAAGACGGAATAGATTTTAGAGTAGTAAGTTTTCCAAATTATGATAGCCCAAGTTCTGGGTTAGTTAAAATGTATTTATCTGGAGAATTTGGAGAAAATGCAAAAGACGTAAGCCCTTATATTGCATCTACATTTTATGCAGGAGATAGATATGCAACATATATTACAGGATATAAAGATTATTACGAAAAAGGTGGAATTATTTTAGCAGATAGGTATACAACAGCAAATATGGTACACCAAGCAGGAAAAATACAAGATAAAGAAGAAAGAGAAAAATTCTTAAATTGGCTTTGGGACTTTGAATTTAATTTATATGGACTTCCAATACCAACAGAAGTATTTTTCTTAAATATGCCTGTTGAAAAATCTTTAGAATTAATAAAAGATAGAGAGAATAAATTCACACACGCAGAGAAAAAAGATATACACGAAAGAGATAAAAACCATTTAATAGATGCTTATAATGCTGCTTGTTATGTTTCTAAAAAATATAATTGGTATGAAGTTAAATGTGTAAAAGAAAATAAAATAAGAACAATAGAAGATATACACGAAGAAATATACAATGAAATTAAAAAACATATTTGAGAAAAAAGGGGACGGGGCAAAAAATTCTCATTTTGGAAATAAATGGGAAAGTGAGAAAAAATTGCCCCGTCCCATTTTGTCGCATTTGGGAAAAATGTGATTTTTATAAGAAAAAAGACTGGAATTTTGTGATATTTGACCTAAAAACAACTAGAGTTTTGTGATTTAACTTACATATTTTAGCCAGAATATGGTATTAAACTTTGTTATAATAATATTGGCTTTATGGGTAAGTTTTATACTTTTCCTTATTTCCTAAATTTTCTTTTAAGAAGGTTTTTAATAGAAAAAAATTAAAAAACAAAAATTAATTAAAAAATACTGCTTCCCGACCATTTTTAACATATAACTACCTAAAAATGGTCAGGAAACTTGACTTTTTGTTAATGTTATTGTAAAATTAATTTGGTGATGATAATGGAAAAAATATATAAAAGAGAAGAATATTTAAAAAAAATACGTGGTTTTTATAATGATGATATGATAAAAGTTGTATCAGGAATAAGACGTTGTGGAAAGTCTTATTTGTTAAAGTCAGTTATAGAAGAATTACTAGAAAGCGGAGTAAATAAAAAAGATATAATATATATAGAATTAGATAAAAAGGAAAATAAAGAAATAACAACACCAAAACAATTAGAAAAACTTATAGATAGTAAAATAATAGATAAAGATTTTAAATATTTATTTTTAGATGAAATAGAAAATGTTAAAGATTATGAAACACTAATAAATTCATATAGAGAAGAAGGCAATTTTTCTATATTTATAACAGGCTCAAATTCTTATTTATTAAGTGGTGAACTTGCAACAAAGTTAACAGGTAGATATATAGAAATAGAAATGTTACCATTATCTTTCTATGAATATGTTGATATGAAAAAATTCTTAAATAAAAAAGTAAATGAAAATATTTATTTAGAATTTGAAGAATATGTAAGAAATGGTGGTTTTCCAAAATCATTGTATTATGATAGTTATGAAGAAAAGATGATGTATACTTCTAATGTAATTAACCAAATTTTCGAAAAAGATATTAAAGTAAGTAATAGAATTAATGATAGAAATTTATTTGAGGTAGTAGAAAAATTTATTGTGAATAATTTTGGAGCGGTCATTTCTATTAAAAATATACAAGATTATTTAAAAAAACAAGTAAAAGTTAATGTTGATAGAAGAACTATTAAAAGATATATTGATATTTTAGAAAAAGCTAAAATTATTTATCCTTGTGATCTTTTTGATATAAAATCAAAGTCTGTTTTAAAAGGAGATAAAAAGTATTATTTAGCAGACTTAAGTATTTATTTTGCATTAAATACTGATAACAGAATAAATTATGGACCAGTTTTAGAAAATGTAATGTTTTCATATTTAAAGAGTAAAGGTTATAGTTTAAGTGTTGGCTATATTGGAGAGTTAGAGTGTGATTTTATTGCAAGGAAAAATTTTGATGATTATTACTACATACAAGTTTCAATGAGTATTGCAGATGAAAAAGTAGAAGAAAGAGAATATAGACCTTTTTATAAAATTAAAGATATGTACCCAAGATATTTATTTACTATGGACTTGTTACAACAAAGAAGAGATGGAATTAAACATTTAAATATTGTTGATTTTATTTATAATAATAAAGATTTACAATAAGGAAACAAAGAATAAGAGAAAAAATAAGAAGAAAAACAAAAAGAAAAAGTGAGGTCTCAAAAAAATGAGGCTTCTTTTTTGATGAAAGGAGGAAAAATGAAATTTTATGAGTCTGTTTTAGAATTACAAAAATTAAATAAAAATAAAGTCGTTTTTGTAAAATCTGGTGTGTTTTTTAACAGCATAGGAAAAGATGCAATTATTTTAGAAAAAGTTTTAGAGTTAAAAAGAACTTGTGTTACAAAAGGTATTTGTAAAGTTGGTTTACCTACTAATTATGTAAGAGAAAATTTTTCTAAAATAAAAGAAAAATTAGAAAAAAATAATATTGGCTTTGTATTTTATGATGAAATGCAAACAGGAAATTTAATATTTAATGACAGAAAATATGGAATATTGTTTGAAGGAGAAGGTAAGGTGATAAATGAAGAAAGAAAATGCGTTAATTGTTTAAATTGTAATAATAATGTTTATTTAAAAAAATTAAATAATGATGAAAAAATAAATGAAAATAGTAGAGAATATACTTTTAAAAAGGAAGATTATATTTTAATTTTAGAGATTTTAGAAAATGTTTTAAATAGTTTTAAACAAAAATTAGAAAAAGAAGAAAACAATAAAAAAGAAGATTAATCATCTTCTAGTTTGTCTATAGTAAATAATGGTGAATTAAAGAATTCTTGCAAAGAGATATTAAGACCTCTGCATATTCTCATTACTGTTAGTATTGTTAAATTTGTATTAGGTCTTGCATTTATATTTGCCAGTGTTGATTGTGTTATTCCGAGATATTGTGCAAAGTTTATTTATACTTACTTTTCTTTCTTGACACAATTCATATATTCTATTTTTTACTGCTTTACTTAGATACATAACTACTATCACCAAGAAAAGTATAACAAAATTATTTTTAAAAGATTAACTCTATAGAGCTGACGAAATATTTTTTTATTGTTAATATTGTTTTAGAGCAGAAAAAGTAAAAATATTATAAAAATAAAATAAATATAAAATTTCAGAATAAGGTATTTACAAATAAGATATTTACGTGTAAAATAATTTTGAAACATATGCTAAAAGCATATAAAATAAAAGGTTTTTAATTTTTGGATTTTATCTTTTTCATATAATAAAATAAATAAAAATTACTAATAAAATTATTTATAAAAGTATATAAAAAGATAAAATGTAAATAATAAAACAAATGAAAAGGAGAGGAAAAATGTACAAAGAAAGAAAAAAATTAAACAAACGGAATTACTCTTATTGCTTTAGTTATCACTATAGTTGTTTTAATTATTTTAGCAGGGATATCGATTGGAGCTTTAACTGGTGATAATGGAATTATAACTCAAACTCAAAATGCTAAAGACCAAACAGAAATAGCAGATGAAAAAGAAAGAATAGATTTATCTACAATAGGAGCAGTGGGAAAAGAGCCAAGAGGAGAATTAAAAAGAGATTATTTTAATGATGAATTAACAGCACATATTGGGGAAGAAGGAAAAGATTATAGTTTATCTGAATCAGAAAACGCCCCTTTTGTTGTAGAGTATTTAGATAGTAAAAGAAGTTATTTAGTAGATGAAGATGGAAATATTACAGGACCATTAATAGCACCAGAAGATACAGAAGAGCCAGAAACAGGTGGAAGTATAGACACAATGTTATATGGTGTAATAGAAATAAAATGGTTAATGGGAGATACAAACTTTGTATCAGAAACAGCAAATGCACCAGTAATAAAAAGTGATTTACCAACAGGAACAACAATGAAGTTAGTACATTATGATGAAAGTGGAAATGTAGTAGATGGAGCAGACTATGATTATATAGCAGGAACAGGTACAACAGATAATACAAGTAGTAAATGGGCAAATGCAGAAGTAGAAATAGATGGGGTAAAAAGTTATTTTGTATGGATACCAAGATATGCATATAGGATAATATATTTTAATAATAATGATAGTAAAACAGAATATTTAAATGGAACAAAAACAGAAGATGAAGCGATAAAAGAGGGAAAAATAATAGGATATTCAGATAGTAGAGGAATAGTATCAATAGATACAGAAGGAAATGTAAAAAAAGTAAGTGGAACAACAAGTTTAAATATAGGAGGTAATTATTTTAGAGTACACCCAGCATTTATAAATGATAGTCCAAATTATGATAATGGTGGATGGAGTGAAGAACTACCAGGAATATGGGTAGGAAAATATGAATCAGCAAGAAGTAATGCAAGCTCAACAAGTAGTGGAAGTGGAACAACAATAAAAGTACAACCAAATGTACGAAGCTTCAGAGAAGTAACAATAGGAAATATGTTTGATTATGCAAAAGTATATTCTACAAACTTAAATTCCCATATGCTTAAAAACAGTGAATGGGGAGCAGTAGCATATTTAACTGAAAGTAAATACGGAAGAAATGGAACAGAAGTAACACAAAATACAAACAGTAGTTATATAACAGCAGACGAAAATATTGTAGAAAATGCAAATCAAAGTAGTACAGGAAATACAACAGGAATATATGACCTATCAGGAGGAGCCTATGAATATGTTCCGGCATATTATAGTGGAAGTAGTTTATTATCAAATGGTAGTTCGTTTGCAGATGGTTCAAGTGATGAATTTTCAACTGCATATACAGGAACAAGTGCAAGTTCTGCTTACAAACCAGGAGATGCAACATATGAAACAAGTGGATGGCATGGTGGTAGCGCTGTCTTTGTGGATTCGGACGATCCATTTTTCGAACGTGGTGGCTACAGGAATGCCGGTACCGCTGCAGGGGTATTCATCTTCTATAGGAGCATCGGTAGTAGCAACAGCGTCGTCGGCTTTCGTATGTGTCTCGCAGTAAAGTAATGTGAAATCTGTTATCTGGACTGTCTTTAAGTTAGTTCAGATTAAGGTATAATAAATAAAGTAGAAAATAAGTCCTTTTCGTTAGAACCCTTGGTTCTAGCGAAAAGTTAATATAGATAGGGATAAACCTGTTTTTATGATAACGCTAACTTTGTGAATTCGAACAATCCATTTTTCATACGTGGTGGCAACAGGAACAATACCAGTACCAATGCAGGGGTATTCAACTTCAATAGGAACAACGGTAATAGCAACAGCAACAACGGCTTTCGTATGTGTCTCGCAATATGGTATAAAATAGTCAGGTTATATTTGTTTAAGGATAAATATAGAGAACATATACCATACAAGGTTTATTCCTTCCTTTATGGTAAAAATATAAATTATAAAAAAGTATATTCTAGTATTAGTTAAATTAGGTTTTAATTTAACTTTAAGAACGAATATGCTTTTTTTATTTTAGAATTGGAGGTAAAAATGTATAAACCAAGAAAAACAGAAAGTAAATTATTAATATATCAAAAATATGTGGACTTGATAGAATATAGTTATAATTTGTTAATTAAATATCCTAAGTATGAAAAATATGCTTTGGTTTCTGAAATACGTAGAACAATGTATAATTCATTAAGGTATATTTTGTATGCAAATAAGCTTAGTGATAAGTTTAGTAGAATTAGTATTTTAGGAAAATTAGATGCAGAAATATCAATGATGAGTTTTTTTGTAAGGTTTTCTTATAAAAATAAATATATAAATAGTAATAATTATTATACATGGTCTAAAAAGATAGAAGAAATAGGAAGAATACTTGGAGGTTGGATAAAGTCGTGCCTAAAAGAGTAAATAATATATTTAAGGAAAATATAACATTTAGTAAATTATTAGAAGCACATAATAAGTGTAAGAAAAATAAAAGGTTTAAAAAACAAGTAATAGAATTTGAGATGAATCTAGAAAGAAATATAATTAGTTTGGGTAGAGAATTACTTGGTGGAAGGTATACATTTTCAAAATACTTTGAGTTTACAATATACGAACCAAAAGAAAGAAAAATAAAGACATTAAACTATAAAGATAGGGTAATTCTATGTTGGTATGTAGAAAATTTCTTAAAACCATATTATAAGCCCAATTTTATAGAAGATAGTTATGCTTGTCTTGAAGGAAAAGGAACACATAAAGCAATTAAAAAAACAGTAAAATATTTAAGAAATGCAAGTAAGTGTTTTGATACTGTATGGGTATTAAAATGTGATATAAAAAAATTCTTTTTTAATATAGATAGAAATATATTGTTTTCTATGGTATCTAGAAAAATAAAAGATAAGCATTTTTTAGAATTCAGTAAAAAAATAATATTTTATGATAAAGAAAAAGTGGGAATACCAATAGGAAATTATTCATCACAATATTTTGCAAACATTTATATGACATCTTTTGATAAATTCATAAAAGAAAAACTAAAAATAAAATATTATATAAGGTTTATGGACGACTTTGTTCTACTTTTTGAAAGTAAAGAAAAAGCAAGAAAAGGGTTAATAGAAATAAAAAATTATTTAAGTTCAGTTTTAAAATTAGAGTTAAACTCAAAAACATCATATTTTAGAGAAAGCCAAGGAATAAATTTCTTAGGATATAGAATATGGAAAACACATTTACTAATTCGAAATCAAAGTAAGAAAAAAATAAAAAGAAAACTAAAAAACTTTCAAAAACTATACAAAGAAAATAAAATAGAATTAGAATATATAACAGCTTGTATAAACTCTTGGAAAGGATATGCAAAATTTGGTAACAGTTATAATTTAATAAACAAAATATTGGGAAAATTTGTTTTAACAAAATGAGAAAAAAGGGGACGGGGCAAAAAAATCTCATTCTGGAAATAAATGGAAAAGTGAGAATTTTTTGCCCTGTCCCTTTTTTGTCTCAAGCGTCTTTTTCTATATCAATTAATTCGTCAATAGAGCAATCTAAGTATTTACAAAGGTCTTCTATATATTTAAAAGAAATAGAAGAAGTTTCACCTTTAATTACTCTGTTTAAATTTCTAGAAGTTATGTTCATATTTTGACATAACCAATATTTTGATTTGTTTTTTTGTTTTAGTAATTTTTCAATATTAAAATGAACCATATCTTATACTCCTTGGTAAACATTATAAAATATAAAAATTAAACTTTTAAGATACTTGAAAATACCGTATTTCAAGCGTTTAAGTTAATTTGATAATAAAAATAATTGGAAAATATTACTAAATTATATAATACTAACAGTGTTAAATTTGTCGAAATGTGAAACTAACTTACTTATTTATATTTGCTTAAAATATACTTGAAAAAAAGTTATAAAAATTATAAAATTAGAAATCATAAATATAGGTGGTGAAAAATATGAGAGTATTATTAACAGGAGCATCTTCCGGAATTGGAAAAGATATGGCAAAAATATTAAATAAGAAAAAATATAATTTAATATTAGTAGCAAGAGATGAAGAAAAATTAAACTTAGTAAAAAATGAATTAGAAAAAGAAAACTTAGGAAACAAAATAGAAATAATATCAATGGATTTATCAGTAGAAGAGAATTGTAAAGAATTGTGTAAAAGAGTAAAAAATGTGGATATCTTAATAAATAATGCAGGTTTTGGAGACTGTGGAGATTTTACTAAAACAGATTTAAACAAAGAAATAAAAATGATAAAAACAAATATAATAGCATATCACATATTAATGAAAGAATATTTAAAACAAATGAAAGAAAAAAACAGTGGTAAAATATTAAATGTAGCATCAATTGCAGGGTTTATGCCAGGACCATTAATGGCAACATATTATGCTACTAAAAATTATATTGTTAGATTATCAGAAGCAGTAAGAGAAGAATTAAAAAAAGAAAATTCTAAAGTACAAATAAGTATATTATGCCCAGGACCTGTTGCAACTAATTTTAATAATGTTGCAAATGTAAAATTTAAATTAAGAGAAGCAAATAGTTTTGATGTAGCTAAATATACAATTAAGAAAATGGAAAAAGGAAAGTTTTATATAGTACCAGGTTTAGATACAAAGTTAGGAAGATTAGGTGCTAAAATATTTCCGGCAAGCTTGGTTGCTAAAGTAACATATAAAGTTCAGAAAAGAAAATTAAATGGATAAAATAAAAAGTTTTATACTAGTTTTAGTGTAAAGCTTTTTATTAGTTTATATTTTTCTTTAATATTTCATATTTTATATTTTTTTAAAATTTTTACGTTTATGTATTGACATAACCAGTTTACTATGCTGTTATAATAATACTTTTAATCTAAGTTTTAAATCTTAATGATTAAATCTTCTTACAATTCGTTAGAAAAAAGTAAAAAATAAGAAAGAAGGTGAAAAAGAAAGAAAAGAAGAGTAAAAATTAGAAAAATAAAGAAATTTACTAAAGAATAAAGGTTGTTTGCAAACTAAAAATAAACTATAATTAAGAAGAAAATAATAATATGAAAAAAATAAAAACATTTACAGTAGATGATTATAATAGGGCTGTACATTTATTAGGCACACCGAAATTTATGCTTATGGAAGATATGGCACCATATTATTCTGAAAAAGAATATGAAGAAAGAAAAATACATAATGAACATGATAAACTAGTAAAAAAAATACTAGAAAAACCAAGAGAAATAGAGTTTGTGGTAAAAAAAGCACTAGGTCTTAGTAAAGATGAAAAAATAAAAATGGAATCAGTTAGAAATGAATTTATAACATCAGATTTTAGAGGAAAACAAGCAGATATGGTATATAAAATAAAAGATAAAGAAGTATATATACTAGTAGAACATCAATCAACAGAAGATAGAGATATGCCATATAGAGTACTAGAATATGATGTAGGAATAATTAATACTAGTTTAATAAAACATAATTATAAAGTACATAAATATGCAAAAGTAATATCAATAGTAATATTTACAGGAGCAGGAGAGTGGAGAGTACCGCAAAGGATAGAAGAAATACAAGAAGAATATAATATAAAAAGAGAAGTAACAGTAGCAGATTATGCAGGATTAGGAGAATATTATATATTAGATATAAACAAATTAAGTAAAGAAGAACTACTAGAAAATGGGACATTATTTGGAAGGATGATGTTAGTAGAAAGAGCAAGAAGAGAAGAAGATTTAATAGAAATACTAGAAGAAATCTTGCCATTAACAAAAGATGAAGAAAGAGAAGATGTAATAAATATCTTAAGATATATATTAGTAAAAGATATAGGAGAAGATAAAGCACAAGAATATATAAAAAAATTAGAGGAAGGAGCGATAGATATGAGTGGATATGTAAATTATTTAAGACAAGATAGGGAAGCTACAATGTTAAAAATGAGAAACGAAGGAAAAAGTGAAGGAAAAAAAGAAGGGAAAAAAGAAGGAATAAAAGAAGGAAAAAAATCTGGAGAAAATAATATAATAAGAACGTTGTTTAAAAATAAAATGTCAGCTAAAGAAATTGCAGAAAAAACAGGAATAGCTTTAAGTGAAATATTAAAAATAGTAAAAAATTAAATATAAGATTAAGGTTTGTTGGTAAAAATGAGCAAAATATTTATAGCATAATTTTGCTTATTTTTACTTTGTCATTATTTTTCTAGAAAAAAATTAGAGGAAGGAGCGATAGATATGAGTGGATATGTAAATTATTTAAGAGAAGATAGGGAGAGGACAATGTTAAAAATGAGAAACGAAGGAGAAAATAATATAATAAGAACGTTATTTAAAAATAAAATGTCAGCTAAAGAAATTGCAGAAAAAACAGGAATAGCCTTAAACGAAATATTAAAAATAGTAAAAACTTAAAAATAAGTCAATTTATGTAATAAAATATAAGAGCAAAAGTTATTTATTTAGCTTTTGCTTGTTTTTAAAATGTTGCTGATTTAGTTTTTTTATATTAAGTTTAAAAAAATTAAATTGAAAAAAAATTAAAAATATAGTAAAATATAGAAAATTAAGGAGGAAGCTATGAGTATAAAAAAAGCAGGGACAATACTAATTAATTTGGAAAATAAAAAAATAGGTTTAGTATATAGAGAAGAACAAAATGACTATACTTTTCCAAAAGGACATTTGGAGGAAGGTGAAACATTAGAAGAGTGTGCTATAAGAGAAACAGAAGAAGAAACTTTAAGAAAAAACCATTTAATAGATGGTAAAATAGTTGGAATTGATAAATATAATTCTGAAGAAGAAAAAGATGTAGAAACATACTATTATATTGCAATTGATGACGGAAAGACTAATAAAAATATACCTATAAAAGATAGAGAAGAGCTTGTTTGGAGAAATATTAATGATGTTTATAATGAACTTACTTATAATAACCTAAAAGAAATGTGGAAACAAATTAAAAATGATGTAGAAAATATTATAAAATAGGAGCTTATGTATGGAAATTGTAGATGTTTATAATAAAAGAAGAGAAAAAACAAATAGGACTTGTGAAAGAGGAAAACAAAAAGAAGGAGAATATGGTTTATCTGTCCACATTTGGATAATGAATAAAGAAGGAAAGTTCTTAGTGCAAAAAAGAAGTAAGAATAAAAAAATATTTCCCGATATGTGGTCATTAACAGCAGGAGCAGTAGATACTGGTGAAACCTCAGAAGAAGGAGCAATTAGAGAGGCAAAAGAAGAAATAGGGGTTGATATTAATAAAGATGATATGGAACTTATTTTATCTTTTAAAAGAACGCATAATTTTCTAGATGTGTGGCTTGTAAGAAAAGATATAGATCTAAAAGACATTATTATGCAAGAAGAAGAGGTTCAAGAAGTAAAATGGGTAACTAAAGAAGAATTAGAAGAAATGATTAAAAACGATGAGGTTGCAGGAACTGTAACATTATATTATAAAATGTTTTTTACTATATTAGAAATTTTTTAAAAGAAAAATACGAGGAGGAAAAAATGAAATTAGTATCTTGGAATGTAAATGGAATAAGAGCAGTTTTAACAAAAGGTTTTGAAGACTTTTTTAAAAATGTAAATGCAGATATTTTTTGTATACAAGAAACAAAATGCCAAGAAGGGCAAGTAGATTTAGAATTTGAAGGGTATCAAAGTTTTTGGAATAGTGCTGAGAAAAAAGGATATTCAGGTACAGCTATTTTTACTAAAATAAAACCATTATCTGTGAAGTATGGTATAGGAATAGAAGAACACGATAAAGAAGGAAGAGTAATTACTTTAGAATTTAAAGATTTTTATATGGTAAATATCTATACACCTAATTCTAAAAGAGAATTAGAAAGACTAGATTATAGACAAATATGGGAAGATGAGATAAGAAAGTATTTATTAAATTTAAATAAAATTAAACCAGTTATAATGTGTGGAGATTTAAATGTAGCACATAAAGAAATAGACTTGAAAAACCCTAAAACAAATACACATAATGCAGGTTTCACAATTGAAGAAAGAAATAAAATGACAGAATTATTAAATGCAGGTTTTATAGATACATTTAGATATTTATATCCAGATAAAACAGATTGTTATACTTGGTGGTCTTATATGAGAAAAGCAAGAGAGAAAAATGTAGGGTGGAGAATTGATTATTTTATAGTTTCTGATAGTATAAAAGATAAAATAAGAGAAGCAAGAATTTATCAAGATATTATGGGAAGCGACCATTGTCCTATTGGTTTAGAAATTGATTTTTAAATAAAAAATAAAAATAAAGGAGAAAGTAATGGAAAATAAAAAAGAGAAAATAAGAAAATGGAGTTATTGGTTTGTTTTAGGCTTAGCTCTTATAATAGTTTATAAATGTCTAGATAATTTTAATGATGTAACTACAGTAATAGGTAATTTTTTAAATATAATAGCACCATTTTTTGTTGGTATTTTTATAGCATATATTTTATACATACCTTGTAGAAAATTTGAAACTTTTTTTAGAAAGTCTAAAGTAAAGTTTTTAAAAAGGAAAGCAAGAACATTTAGTATAATTGCTGTATATTTAATAATTTTATTAATTATTGCAATATTATTTAGTGTTATTTTACCAGTTGTGTGGAATAGTGTTACAGATTTTGTAAGTAATATACAAACATATTATGAAATGGCAATCGAAAGATATAATGATTTACCACAAGACTCTATTTTAAAAAGTGAACAAGTAAATGATTTTATTAACAATATACAACATATTGATTTAAAAGAATATTTTAATTTTGATAAAATAATGGAATATATTTCGAGTGCAATTAGTGCTGTTACTGGTATAGTAGATGTTTTTGTTGCAGTAATTGTCTCTATATATGTTTTAGCAGAAAGAGGAAAGATTTTGACTTTTGTAAAAAGGCTTGCAGAGGCATTATTTAAAGAAAGGACTTATAAGAACTTAGATAAATATTATAAACACTCAAATGAGATATTCTTTAAATTTATTGCTAGCCAATTCTTAGATGCAGTAGTTGTAGGTATTTTAACTACAATTGCGATGAGTATTATGGGAATTAGATATGCTCCTCTTCTTGGTTTCTTTATAGGTTTATTTAATATGATACCATTTGTTGGAGCAATAATTGCAGTTGGAATTTCAGCTATTATTACATTAATTACAGGTGGACTTTCACAAGCTATTTGGATGCTTATTGTTGTAATAATTTTACAACAAATAGATGCAAATATTATTAACCCTAAAATTGTTGGTAAATCTTTAAAGATTAGCCCAATTCTTGTATTACTTGGAGTGACAATAGGTGGAGCTTATTTTGGAATATTAGGTATGTTTTTAGCAGTACCAGCTATTGCAATTGTAAAAATTCTTATAGAAGATTTTGTAGATTATAGATTAGCAGTTAAAAGAGGGTTAAGAATAGAAGAATAAAATAATATATATTTTAGAAGAACACAGAGTGTGTTCTTTTTTATAAAAATATTGGATATAATAATATAACTAAAAATAACGGGTTAAAAAGTTAAAAAATCATGGGATAAAAATCTAAAATATCACGGAATTGGCGTGTTTTCAAAATAAAACTTGGAGCAAATAAAATAGAAGAAGCCGCAAAGAATTTATTAAGTTTGAAAGAGGAGATAAAAAACAAAATGGAAAAATTCTAAAAGTGCTTTGTGTAATCTGTGGACTTTCCAATGCAATATATAAAAGACCAGATGGGATATATGTAATACCAATTACTGCATTAAAACTATAATAAGAATAAAATTAAAAATATATAGTAATTATAACTGATAAGTAAACTATTTACTTGATTAAAATTCAAAAGTGTTGTAAAATAATACTGTGAAAAATGAGTAAAAAGGAAGTGGAAAAATGCAAGGAATAGGAATTGGTATTAGTGATTTTAAAAGTCTAAGACTAAGAAAAAATTATTTTATAGACAAAAGTTTGTATATAAAAGATATAATAGATAATCAATCAGGTGTTATATTAATAACAAGACCTCGTAGATTTGGAAAAACTTTAAATATGAGTATGCTTAGATATTATTTTGATATAAAAGGGAAAGACAATAAAGAATTATTTAAAGATTTAAAAATAATGAAAGAAGATGAATA